>NZ_JBSZCK010000036.1:0-38466 GCF_054166905.1 Mongoliitalea sp.
AATTCTACTCCTGATATCTCCGTAACTCGGATAGTACCGGTTGCTACTTCACATGTAGGCTGATCAACTTCCGATACAACCGGTGCTGCTGGGGTCTCTGGCTGAGCATTAACGGTAGCTGTTGTGCCACCGCTGATACATGTGCCATCAACAAATCTTGCAGTGATCGTATATTCACCTGGAGCTAGACTGGCAAATACGCCTGAGGTCTGATAGGCTCCTCCAATAGAGAATTCTACTCCTGATATCTCGGTAACTCGGATAGTACCGGTTGCTACTTCACATGTAGGCTGATTTACCTCAGCTACAACTGGTGCTGCAGGTGTTTCAGGCTGTGGATCAATAACTACTATCAATGGAGCACTAATACAACCAGATTCATTTTTTGCCCTAATTTGATATTCGCCTGGATTCAAGCCTGCAAAAACATTGTTTTCTACAAATGGAGCTCCATCAATGGAATACGTAAACCCAGTAGCTGGAGTCAATGTAATTGCACCAGTTGGGACTTCACAAGTAGGAGGAGTAACCTCAAAAACGGGTACATCCGGAATAGGGAGGATAATTACCTCGATAGGTACTCTAGGACCAACACAATCTGGAGACAAACCTTGAGCAACATAATAAGTAATAGTACCGACCTGATCAGTGTTTGGAATAATCTCTGTTTCTGTAATTCCTCCTGTAGCGCTTCTATAGAAAAATAGGCTAAATTCTGACGCTTGACTATCACCATCTACAATGGTTGCGGTCAATGGCAGTCCCTGTTCTCCAAGACAATAAACCAATGGACTAGTAACTGTAGGTTGTGAAGTTAGAGTTGAAACATTAATAGTAAAGTTAAAGAAACAATTCTCATTTCCAGATGCAACAGCTCTGTATGAAGCTATACCTTGAGAGGCAGGGAATGGGTTACTATTAGTGAATTCAATAGTTCCTGCTGGATTAAAAAATCTAAAACCCGCAGGGAAATTAGAACGAATTTCACTTACCGGAATATTTTGACCGTCAATATTACAAAAGAAGAAATCAAAACTTTCAGAACCGGAATCCTGGCAGTTTGATGAAACAAAATTTGTCGCATCAATTGAAAGAGTTATGGGACCCGTTATCGGTAAGTCTGCGCATGCACCATCGTTTTGAAAACCTTTAACAAACTGTTTATTTGTAAAAGTTCGCTGAGAAAAAGATCCAATTCCATTAGTAAACCCATTAACATCAACTTGTGAACCGCAAACTACATTACTCAAAATACGACAATCAGTAGTAGCCAATAATCTGTAGGAAAGTGATGCCAACAAATTATTTAAATTGTTTTCATCAAGGGGAATATTCCCAACTTTCCAAACAATTGCTCCATTAGCACCTCTATTTGCGTCAAAAACTGGAGCTTGATTTCCTGATGGCGTAAAATTAAAATTGGCAATCAAACTATTTGGAACAAATGACGCCCCAAACGGAATAGGGATAACAACCTCTCCATTATCTATAGGCTCTGTACCCTTATTTCTTATTTCAACTTTAAAAGTTGCCTCTTCACCTGGCAAAATAACGTTTTCACTTGGTGAATTAGATATTGATTCTAAAATATTTAAAGCCTCAAGTTCAGGAACATAAGCGTCTACTGAAAAGGAAACATTAAAAATTACATATGTCTCTAAATCAGTCCCATATCTCAAACGAGTACTCGTTTGATTATTATCAATTATGGAGTTATTATCATTTGGTATATCAAACATTGCAATATCAATACCAACATTATTTCGTTGATTCGGATTTCTAGATCCATTGGTAAGGATACTTGAATTGAAAAAGTTGTTTGGAGTATTACCACTATGGCTGAGTCGTGTGAATGAGTTGGAATTTCTATTTCTAATTTCAAAATAATCTCCTGTAAAGCTCACATCACCTTCACCTGCCATTACACCTAATTTAATCCCGACCGGACCATTCTGAACAGACTGAATGCCATTTATGTCAATATTGAAAGGACCACCGCCATTGGTAGCAACAAATCCATAACCATCAAAAATAGTTATGTCCCTGTTTTTCATTAAATCATTTTCATAAACTACTACAAGTCCCCATCCACCAAATAAACCTTGCCCAGACCCAGGATCGGCACCATCTTCCAAAGCAATGTCTGCAATTGTGTAATCCCCTGAGGCATTTCCCAAACTATTCTCAATAGCCCTAAGTTGCTGAGTTACATCTTTATAAGCTACAAATATATTGTAATTATTTACCGCAGAAGTACGAGAACCTGTAGGATAAAGGATTTGATCAACATTATTAATCCTATCTGCTGTAAGGTCAATATAATTACCCATCCCAGGGCCTTTAAATTTCACAGATCTACTATTAAGAGTTCTTGTGATACCATTTCTTGTCAGGTTAAAATTATTATTATTGGTCCTAGTGTTTCTTCCTGTCCAGTACAAACCAGCAAAAACTATTTTCGAACAAGAGCTATTTCCTTCATCAGGGTTGGCTAAGACTAGTTCAGCCGTTGACGAGTTAATAGTATTAGGATCTACCCTAACAAAAGTCATCTGCTGATTGCCACCATTGTTAGTATTATCTCCATAGTTGACCAAAGTCAGGTTCTTATTACCAACCATGGTAAAGTCACCTTTAATGCTGTAAATAGATTGGTCAGGTGTTAAAACACCTGTCCTAGAATCAAATGGGACTCTGACTTGAGAAAAGGCAGAAAGAACCGTCGCAACTAATAAAACCAAGGAAAGCACCAACTTGGCAACATTTCCTTTAAGTGAATATTTAGTAAAGTTTATCATATTTTATTTGGATTATAAAAATCAACCTTCTCCACCAAGTTGAATCAAGATTTTATATTCTGAATTAAATGTTTCTTTCAATCTCCTGTCTATTGTATTTACCATAGATGGATCACGGACAGTAATAATCACATACTTTAAATTAGGCATATTTGTGATTTGACCTAATTCAGCTATTTGAGCTAAATTTGATCCACTCTCAAGTACAACAGAAACAACTTTTATTGATGCATATAATGGGTCACTTGAAGTCAAACTCAACAAATCAGAAGAGGTATTAAGTAAAAGTTTGGTGACTTCAATTTCATCGAATATTGTTTTTACAGAATTTTCATAAGTAATTGCCCCACTCAAGTGATATACATCTTGAATAAAAAGTTCTTGCTCATTTTGAGATAATGATCCAAAATAATCATCATATAGAAAAATTTGAGCATTTACATTACTAACGGATAAAAAACTAAGCATAACAACCACTAAAATCAGTTGATACCTTAATTTCTTAGATTTTTCTCTTGGAGAAAATAAAACTGTTGCTTTTTCAAAAAAAGCAATGAACCAAACTCTGGTATGAATCATTTCTCTAATGCTAAGAAAAATGTTAACAAAGCTTTTAAATAGTCTGGACATATTATTGAGGTTAAATATTTCTTAATAAATAGTTTTAATAGTTTAATCCGAAACTTGACTTAAGAGCAACATATTCAATTGGTTATTAAAACTAAAACTATAAGTTTTTACTATTTTCTTAAGCTAGATTTTTAGTAAATATTTCGAATAATTATTAATGATGTAAAAATACATTATTTTGCATTTCATATCCAAACAAAATTCAAAAATATTTCAAATGAAATGCTTTTTTTTTGCTGTGAAATACATTTTTATAGTTTCTATAGCAAATTGAATTGAAAAAATTCAAAAAAATATACATAAAACAAAAAATCCACTACTCAGCTAACCGACAGTGGACTTTTTAACAATTTAACCCAATTAATTTTTTTTAAATAATTTCATACGGCCAACGCATAATCCCACTTGCTAAATTGAACGTAGACTCGAAGCCAAGGTCTGCCATAATTTCACATGCTTGACCACTTCGATTACCACTTCGGCAGTAAATGTAATACTTTTTATTTTTAGGTAAATTCTTCACCTGATTTACAAAGCTTGGCTGCATGATATCTATGTTGCGTGCACCTTTGAATTTACCTGAATGAAATTCACCTGCGGTGCGTACATCAATAATTACAGCATCCTTTTCTTGCATACCTTTGTAGAATTCTTCTGCTCCTAGATCTATGTAACTTTTTGGTTTTGTCTTAAAGAAGTTAAACATGGTTTATTGGTTTTAATGAATATACATACAAAGGTATAGCATGCTGCCTTTCTGGAAAGTAACCTAAATCACACTGACTTTTCTGAACTCGTGGAAGACACTTTTTCCTTCTTTAACTTTCCAGTCAACTGCAAGTAAATCAATCTCATCAATAGTGCCCACGGTATTCCATGAAAAACAAAATCAAACCAATCCAAAAACTCCATACCCTTTGCTCCACCAAGAATCCATCTTACCTTACCAAAAATATGAGGCTCTGGAACGAAGGGTGCCAAGCCCAAGGTTAATGTCAATATAATTATGAATCTCCAATTATTGATAGATTGTTTCATTGTTTAGATGGTTGTTTTTTGTTGAAAGGATAGCTGACCTGTTGCCAGAAAGTTTTGGGATATTCTTCCATACCCTCAAAGCCCAAAGGCTCATCCCTGCCTTCATGAGGGATATAATCAGTACCAAATAAATAATCCCAAACACTCAGCGTAATACCATAATTAACCCCGTATTTCCTATCTTTTGGCAACTCCTTAACATGATGCCATAAGTGCATGATGGGATTATTCAAAAGATATTTTAATGGCCCATAAGTAATTCTCAGATTGGCATGATTCAAATGTCCAATGGCTGTTGTGAAAATATGAACTATAAAAAAATCAGTTAGTCCAAACCCAATCATTGCCAAAGGAATATATTGAGCAGTCTTATATAAAATGGTCTCCATCCAGTGGAATCGTAAATGTGCTGCAAAACCCATTTCCTCCACCGAATGATGTAACTTGTGAAACTCCCATAAAGCAGGAACTCTATGCAACATGCGATGTACATTCCATTGTATAAAATCAGCAAGGATAAATAACAACAAAAACTGCCCCCATCTTGGCCAAGAATCAATTTGGAGCGCAACAATATTGGTTACTCCAAAAAGACCTAAGAAATCATTGAATGCTTCTACTGCTACATTGGATATGGCATTGTATGCAATCAAGGAAAAGAGAAAGTAATTGAAAAACATGTAAAACCCATCCAGCCAGAAATCCTTCCGGAAAATTGCTTGCTGCTTCCTCCACGGAAATACAATTTCCAGTAACCAAACGACTACAGAAAGCCCTAATAACCACCAAAAATAATTTTTCCACGATGGATAAAACATCTCATTTACCAGATAATTAAAGTAACCGTAGTAAGAGTCTGCGATGATTTGAATGTATTTGGACACGGTATTAGTGATTTGGTGATTAAGTGATTAGTGATTAGTGAACAGTGGACCATACTTGGTACCTGGTTCTTAGTACTTGGTTCTTGGTACCTGGTACTTCGTACAGTGATCCGAGTTTTGATTCTTGTTTCTTGTTTCTTGTTTCTTGGCTCTTGTGTCTAAACTCTCGCATCTCGCTTCTCGTCTCTCGTATCTCGTCTTTAAAGAAAAGGGACAATCCACACGACTGCCCCCTTTCGACATTCCCATAAACCACAACTAATTACTTTTGGTTATATTCCTTGATATAGGCACCCATATCAATAACCTTTTTATCTTTTAAAGCATGCTGAATAATACTTGACCCGGCAGCCGAACGATACCCCGTGCCGCAATGAACCACTACAGGTTTATCTGTTGGAATCTCTGAAACCCGCTTCATCAATTCCGGTAGCGGAATATTGATTGCATTGGCAAATACCTGATGCTGAGCAACCTCCCCCTCATTTCTGATATCGATAATAGTGAAAAGCTCTGGATTTGCATCAAAAGCATCTTTGTCAAAGAAACTCATAGACATGCCATCCTTTTCATTGTATATACCTGCACCAGCGATCAACAACTCATAGCCTATCTTGGCTGCTTTGGAAATCAACTCATCCAAGGATTCTTGACTTTCTGCAATCAAGTAATAGCGTTCTTGAGGACCAATCAAACTTCCCAGCCAGGTCTCAAACTTGGCACCTTTCATAATATTGATAGCCTCTGGCAAGTGGGAATTTTTAAATATATCCTGACTTCTGCCATCGATTATAGCTATCCCCTCTTGTATATCAGTCAAATCTACCAATGTTGGAACTGATTCTTTGGAATCTATGTAAAATGGTGCACCAGTCTTATTTAATGCAACATTGTAAGGAAAGTATTGGGGTATAAAAGGTTGATCTTGCAACAACAATTCCACAAAGGCCTCTTCGCTCATCTCCTGCAACGCGTAATTTGTCAACTTTTCCTGACCAATCGTGCTACTTTTAGCATCTGAAATAGCTTTTCCACACAAGGAACCGGCGCCATGGGCAGGATATACTACCACATCTTCATCTAATTGCATCAACTTCTCCCGCGTACTGTAATACATCATCCGAGCTAATTCTTTACGCTGCATCATGATAGCACCGGCAGACTCTCTTAAGTCGGGCCTTCCAACATCCCCGATAAATAAGGTATCTCCCGTAAACACGGCCATATCTTTTCCATCTTCATTCAATACAATGCTGATCCCATCTGGTGAATGCCCTGGTGTAAACATAGCTCTCAGGGTTACTCCATTACCCAAATCAATGATGTCACCCTCATCAAATGGTTGATGACGATAGTTAGCTTCTGCTAGCTTACTTATGTATACAGTCGCTCCCTTTTCATGATGGATTTGAAGGTGAGAACTCACAAAATCAGCGTGTGGATGTGTTTCTACAACACCAACAATGGAAGCCCCATGTTGCTCTGCAAAATCATAATAAGGTTGTGGGTTTCTTCCCGGATCAACTAAAATCACTTGATTCCCAACAAGTATAGCGTAGCTAAAATGAGCCAATCCCTCATCTTCAAATTGGTGAACCTTCGATTTTTGAGGTTGAGCAGCTTGAATAATGGGAGTAAATTGGGCCTGTGCATAGCCTACACTAAACAAGAAACTCATTAAAAGAACTGCGTATTTCATAAGATGTGGTTTAATCCGAATACTCAAAATTAGGAAATCAGTGAAACAATGATTGTGACTCAAGTTACATCTCAAGGCAAAGAATATTGAATACTTTTGGATAAGATTGTTAACTTTCACCAACGAAAAACTTATGAACCCGGATTTCTGGAACGAAAAATTCTCCACTGCACCCAATCTATATGGCTTGGCACCAAACACTTATTTCAAGGATAAAATTGACCAGTTAAAACCTGGGAAATTACTGTTACCCGGAGAAGGGGAAGGTAGAAATGCACTGTATGCTGCTTCTTGTGGATGGTATGTAGAAGCTATCGACCAAAGTGAAGTTGCTAAAAAAACCGCCTTATCACATGCTGAAAAGTCTGGGTTGTCCTTTAATTACCATGTATGCGATATTCAAAAGTATATTCCGGAAATTGCAAGCTTTGATGTATTAGGCTTAGTTTATTTTCACCTACCTAAAGACATTATCGAAAGAGTTTATTCAAAACTGGCAAAATCACTCAAAACAGGTGGAAAACTGATTATAGAAGGCTTTGGAAAAAATCAACTTCAATATACCTCAGGCGGACCCAAAAACACCGACATGTTGTATGAACTGAAGAATTTGAAATCCATGCTTCCAAATTTTTATTGGGAGGAGGAATTTGATGGTATTATTGAATTAAATGAAGGAATTGGACATGTGGGGAAAGCGCACGTTATTCGATTACTGGGAACAAAAATCAGTTAAACTGATTTTTGTCAGCTTAAAAAACGCAATTATGCCGTATATTTAAGCAACAATAAATCTCAAAACGATGAAAATCCTTGTCCCTACCGATTTTTCCGAAAATGCCTTCAATGCACTGACATTTGCAAAGAACATTGCCGAAAAACAAGACTGCTCAATTACCTTGTTTTATGCGTTTTATGCGGTATATGATTTTGCTGCTCAAGCCACTGAAATCATTGCTCAAATTGAAGATGACGCTAAAAAAGCCATGAAGAAGTTGGTTAAAGAGGGTACAGAAGAAGGATTGACCATTGACTACAAAATCCAACACGGATCCATAGCTACCGCAGTGACCTCTTATGCATATCAAAACGACTATGACCTCATTATCATGGGAACTCAGGGAGCTAGTGGAATCAAAAAAACCCTGATGGGATCCAATACGGGACATGTTATCAAAGAAAGTATGGTTCCCGTACTCGCTGTACCGGCATCAGCCTCCTTACCTGCGGAAAATAAAATAGCTGTAGCACTTGAGCTCAAAAAAGAGTCTGAAGAAAATTTTCAGAAATTGTTTGACCTTACGGAAATACTGAATCTACCTTACAATTTTTTCCATGTAGGCGAAAAGCTCAGCTTCGATCAAGAAATCGAATTCAAAGGACTGGAAGCTTTCTTAAAAGACAGTCATCCAACTAAAGACTTTTCGTTTTCCAAAATTCAGGCTCCTACAATCCAAAAAGGCATTCAAGATTATTTAGGAAAGAACGAAAATGTACTCTTAGTCATGTTTTCAAAACAAAAATCCTTTTTCGAATACCTTTTCAATAAAAGCGATACACTTGAAATGGCCTACCATACACATGTACCCCTACTGGTGATTAAGTGAGAAATGAATAGTGCTTGTGCTGAGCGAAGTCGAAGCAAACAGTGGGGAACACTAATCAAGGATATACAAGTGATGAACCGAGAAAGATCAAAACATAAGACAATCCAACTAATATTACCCGAATCGCATACTTAGTACTTGGTACAAACCGTAACAATTCCTACTAGTCTCTTTAAATATACTACTAGATTCGTCCAATAAGCCAATCCACGATATCCTGGATGATTTTTTCTTTTTCGGGTTCATTGACGAGTTCATGATAGAGCCCTTCGTAGCGATGGAAAGTTTTGTCCATGGAAGCAATCGTTCTAAAAAACTGCTCAGTTCCTTTTGGATTCGTGAGCTCATCAGCGGTACCATGCATTAGTAAAACAGGATACTGAAATTGGGATGCAGCGGCTAATGAATTGTTCATTAACTTCAATAATTCGTTGCCTGTACGAGCTGGAACCGGATGTTGGTAGACTAATGGGTCATTTTTATATTTTTCAACTTCTTTAGGGTCTCTTGAAATCTTGCTAGCGTCTAGCTTTAAAACCTTCAATTTTGGAGCAAGCACACTCACTATTCCCGAAACTTTGATAAGCATGGGAGAAAGGTTAGCATCAGGCATCAACGCCGGTGCACTGAGGATTATCCCATCCGTTTTGGGCTGATGCTCCAATGCATAGGCAGCAACCAACCCTCCACCCATACTATGTCCAAAAATAAAAGATGGCTTTTGAGGAAGGTACGATTTCACCTTTTCATACATGGCATCGATATCTTTCAAATAATCCTTGTAATTCGCAAAATAAGCTGTGGGCTTAGATACAGACTTGCCATGTCCCCTTCCATCAAAAGTAAACACAGACACTCCTTCCTCCACCAGCTTTTCTGCTACATGGACATATCTGCTGCTGTGCTCACCCAATCCATGTACTAACAGCAAAGAAGCTTTAGCGTCTGCATCAGGCATCCAAGCCTGCAAATACAACTTTAATCCATCGTGGGTGGTATAGGAGGTTTCTAAGTGCTTCATAGTGGGGTAGTGATTGGTTGATTAAGTGATTGGTGATTAGTTAGTGGTTGATTAGTTATTGGTTGATTGAGTGATTAAGTGATTGGTTTTAGTAGACTCATAACTGACACTTCACGGTTAAGGCTTCTTGGCTAAGAAAAAAACCGAGCCAGCTTTTTAGATGACTCGGTTATAATTCAATTTATGGTATCCACTTGATATGCTTGAAATTTGGCTTTCTTTTTTCCAAAAAAGCATCTCTTCCTTCTTTCGCTTCATCAGTCATATAAGCCAACCGAGTTACCTCTCCTGCAAACACTTGCTGACCTACCATTCCATCATCCGTGAGGTTCATAGCAAATTTTAGCATTTTGATAGAAGTAGGAGATTTTCCCAGTATTTCTTGAGCCCACTCATACGCAGTATCCTCCAAAGCATCGTGTGGCACAACAGCATTGACCATACCCATCTCAAAAGCCTCCTGAGCAGAATAGTTTCTCCCTAAAAAGAAAATCTCACGAGCCTTCTTTTGTCCCACCATTTTAGCCAAGTAGGCAGAGCCATAACCCGCATCAAAGCTTGTTACATCAGCGTCAGTTTGCTTAAAAATGGCATGTTCCTTACTCGCCAAAGTAAGATCGCAGACCACATGCAAACTATGACCTCCACCAACTGCCCAGCCAGGAACGACTGCAATCACCACCTTAGGCATAAAGCGAATCAACCGCTGAACTTCTAAGATATTCAATCGGTGATAACCATCTTCCCCCACGTATCCTTGGTGACCACGAGCGCGTTGATCTCCACCAGAGCAAAATGCCCATCCCCCATCTTTGGGAGAAGGTCCTTCACCCGAAAGCAGCACAACTCCTATGGAGGTGTCTTCATGTGCATCCTTAAATGCATCCAATAATTCTGATGTGGTTTTTGGGCGGAAAGCATTCCTAACTTCCGGCCTATTAAAGGCAATACGGGCAACCCCATTGCATTTCTTGTATGTAATATCCTCGTATTCCTTTACGGTTTGCCAAGCTATACTCATATTTCTTTCTTATTTTTCCTGCAAGATAACAGCCTTCGAGGAATTTTGTTGAATTTTGGACAAGCGCTTTCAAAAATGGGAATAATCATCATTGAACATAGGAGATACAGTTTTGAAGATATCCAAACCGGAAAATTCAACGAGGCAGATCATTATTTCACTCATGCCCTGCATTTTTGCCAATCTTGGCTAAATAGTCAGCAAACCTTCGAATTGCAAACTTCTGGTTCCACGGGAAAGCCAAAAAACATTCAAATTGACAGAAGACAAATGGAAATTTCAGCCGAAGCCACCAAAGACTTTTTTCAATTCCGAGAAAATCCTACCCTACTCTGCTGTTTGAATACTTGGTTTATCGCCGGAAAGATGATGCTCGTAAGAGGGATGGAATGGAAGGCGAGCATTTATTTAGTGAAACCCTCCTCCAACCCATTTTTAAGTTTAGCCCGTGACATTCCATTTGATTTAGTGGCAATGGTCCCACTTCAAGTTGAACATTGCCTAAATAATCAAACGGGATTAAAAGGTTTAAAACAAACTCAGCAATTAATTATTGGCGGTGCTCCAAGTAGTGAATCACTGATTAAAAAGTTACTTGAAGAAAAAATCTCAGCTTTTCAAACTTACGGAATGACGGAAACAGTTTCGCATATTGCTTTGGCACCTATTAAAAATAATAACTTGGTATATCAAACTTTGCCCGGGGTAGTGATTGGAACAGATGAAAGGCAATGCTTGTGGATAGAAGCTCCTATGGCTAAAGAGGTACGCTTACAAACCAATGATATTGTCTCTCTTTTTACATCACATACTTTCAAATGGCTCGGAAGGGCAGACTTTACAATCAATACGGGAGGCATCAAAGTACAGCCCGAGCAAGTGGAAAAAGTAATTGAAGAATTAATTCACAAACACCTAGGGGAAGTTGCTTTTTTTGTTGGAGGAGTGGCTGAGGAATCCTTGGGGCAAGCGGTTGTCTTGATCATTGAAAAAAAGGATGCTTTTATACAAGAAAAAGAGCTTCTTAAAAAATTGGCAGATATTTTGCCTAAGTATCATCACCCAAAAGAAATAAAATTCTTGGAGACTTTCGTTAGAACAGATACTGGCAAAATTAACCGACATCAAACACTCGAACTCCTATGTTCCAAACCCTCTTCCTCGTAATAAGCCTCTTTACTTTTCAAAGTAATACTGCCTCGCTCGAACTTCGAATAGAAAATGCCAAAAACGATCAAGGGCTTGTGAGAGTGCTTGTATTCAATCATGCCGATGGATTTCCTGATAAGCCTGACAAAGCAATCAGAATGGCCAACTTATCCATCAAAAATAAAGTCGCAATGATTACTTTTGATGACTTAGCTCCTGGAAATTATGCAATTGCAGTATTCCATGACAGCACCAAATCAGGTAAAATCAGAACCAATCTTGTTGGATTCCCGATTGACCGGTATGGCTTTTCTAATAATGCAACAGGTATCATGGGTCCCCCCTCATTTGAAAAAGCAGCATTCCCTATCACCACTGGTAAAAATTCTATAACCATTTCCATGCGTTAGGGTTATTTTTGTATCAAACACACCAACTATGATACTTCTGGACTTTCCTTACGTTTCTGATTTTTTGAAAGAAACTATTGTTCGTAATCAAATCCCAGTGATTGCTACGGCAGAAGCCAAAACAATCATGCATGACCAAGCTGTCAATTGGCTTTGTGAGATGGAGGCACGCGAAACGTTTAAAAAAAATCCCAGTCAAAAACTTTATACCAATTCCGAAAACAGTATTAGTTGGGTCCATAAACATCTACCAAACTCCCCGAAAGCCAACCTGATTGAAGTATTCAAGAATAAGTACAAATTCCGTCAGCTTATTCAAGATGCTTATCCCAATTACTTCTTCCAAAGAATTACGTTTGATGCATTAGAACAAGTTGACGTATCTGAGCTAAACTTTCCTTTTATCATCAAACCCGCAGTAGGTTTCTTCAGTTTAGCTGTCTTCAAAGTTGACCGAAAAGAAGATTGGGCATCCACTATCTTTCAAATCCAAGAAACGGTATCCAAGATTCAGGATATGTATCCCGCAGAGGTGGTTGATAACACGGAGTTTATCTTAGAATCATACATCAAAGGGGATGAATATGCCTTTGATTGCTATTTTGATGAAAATGGAAATCCCGTCGTGTTGAATATTCTAAAGCATTTATTTGCCTCAGAATCTGATGTAAGTGACCGAGTTTACTGTACGTCAGAGGAGATATTTCAGGACATGTATGGGCCGATTCTATCATTTTTAAAAATAGTAGGAGGTAAAGTTGATCTCCAAAACTTCCCCTTACATATCGAGATCAGGAAAACGGACTCAGGTGAAATTATTCCTATTGAAGTGAATCCCATGCGTTTTGGTGGTTGGTGTACGACGGGCGATTTAGCTTGGTTTGCCTTTGGAATCAATTCTTACGAGTATTTCCTTGAAGGAAAAAAACCCAATTGGGAGGAAGTATTTGCTACAAGAAAAAACAAAACCTTTAGCTTAATCCTACTGGATAATCAAGCTAAAGTCAAACAAGAGGAATTTTTGGCTTTTGACTATGAAGCCATCAGCCAAGATTTTGAAGAAGTCCTCCATGTCCGCAAGCATCCATTGAATCATTATGGCGTATTTGGATTTCTATTTACCTCCACAAGCAAAGGCAATGAAGAAGAATTATATACAATCCTGCATGCTGATCTAACCAAATATATCCGATTGCAAGAGGCGGTTGTTGAGTAAGGTTCTTTTCCCACCTTCTTTCTGCGGTTTCCGCGACTTCTGCAAGCCAAAAAAGATAAGATATTAGCGCTAAGCGCCTCTGAGGCGCCATTCTCACAGCAATCTCTACGAGTACCACAGGGCTACTGCTCCTGAACTCTATATTTTCCACTATTTTATTCGTGGAAGTTAGGGCCATCCGTGGCAACAAAAAAACCTTCGAGACCTGCAAAACCTCAAAGATTATTTAACCACCTCCTCTCTGCGGTTTCCGCGTCTTCTGCAAGCCAAAAGAGATAAGACCTCAGCGCTACGCACCTCTGAAGCTACATTCTCATAGCAATCTCTACGAATACAACAGGGCTACGTCCCTGAAATCTATATTATCCCACTATTTTATTCGTGGAAGTTAGGGCCATCCGTGGCAACAAAAAAACCTTTGAGACCTACAAGACCTCAAAGGTTATTTCACCACCTTCTTTCTACGAATTCTGCGCTTTCTGCGCTTTTGCGAGAACCTCGAGAACATTAGATGCTGTGTTTGTCGAAGAAGTCCCGCACATAAGCCAATAATTGATTATCAGTCAGCTTATCTGAGTTTTCTACGGCAAACCACTTTTTTTCAAAAGCCTTATTATCTCTCAATCGGTTTCTCAATTGCTCCTTCGCAACACCCGGTCCAAAAAGTAATACGTCTTCATAGGATTGGATTTTTCCCTCCAGGATTTTGAAATACTCCTTCAATTCATTTTGGGTGATGTTATGCTTTTTGTGTTCATTGTTGGAGGCATGCTCTGGATTTGGAGTATACCAAGTAGTATCATTACCTTCACCTTCCACCCTTTTCATACTTTCATGTGGCGAATCAAGCTTCTCTATGAGCACTGCTTTCCCATCTGCATAGCCAACAAAGTATGCAAAAGAGTGATCTAACCATATACCAACCTTTTTAAATGTTGTGGATTCCATAGTCATTTTTGGGTTTTGTTTCATTCACCAAGTTAGAACTTATTCTCGATTCTCAAAATCCTTGGATAGCTTTTAAGTATATTTGCAGGAATTATCCATTGCTGACTAATACATGACTGAATCCAACGCTACACGCATCAATAAGTACTTGAGTGAGATAGGCTATTGTTCCAGAAGAGCGGCAGACAAACTCATCGAAGAAGGAAGGGTGACTATCAATGGAAAAAAACCGGAAATGGGTACCAAATTGATGCCGGGCGATATAGTCAAAGTTGATGGCAAACCGGTTGGAGAGCCAAAATCCAAGCATGTGTACATAGCCTTCAATAAGCCGGTTGGAATCGTCTGCACCACAGATACCAAATCTGAAAAGGATAATATTATTGATTATATCAAGCACCCAGAACGAATATTTCCAATAGGCAGGTTGGACAAACCCAGCGAAGGATTAATCCTATTGACCAGTGACGGTGATATTGTCAATAAGATCCTGAGGGTAAAAAATAACCATGAAAAAGAATACATCGTCACCGTCAATCGCCCCATCAATAAAAACTTTGTTGAGCGCATGAGTAAAGGCATCCCAATTCTTGGAACAGTAACCAATCCATGTGAAGTCAAGCAACTTTCAAAATTCAAGTTCTCCATTGTCCTGACCCAAGGACTTAATCGGCAAATCCGCAGAATGTGTGAATATTTGGACTATGAAGTAACACAACTCAGACGAGTCCGAATCATGCATATACATCTGGACTTGCCTATTGGGAAATGGAGAGACCTTACCCCCAAAGAAATGGCCTTACTGGAAGCGTCTATTGCCGATTCCTCCAAAACATTTGAATAATTTATCTTATCGAAATATTTGCATCCATGCAACTCAAAACAGAACACCTAAGCAAATTGGAAATTGAATACGACTCCGGATTTATCCCTCCACCATTTGCGCACATATTTAAAATCAAACTTGGCTTGGCCAAAAAAAATCTAGAGACCCAATTGTATCTGGAATACACCCACAGGGATGAAATCAGCGAGCAAGAAATCTTGGACGAAGGTTTTACCTTGGATGATGATTATACCTTCCAAGGAGAAATCCCCCTCATTTGGGGAGAAACCATCAAAGGCTTATTCAGCAAGAGCAAATGGTCCAATACCAAATTGAATGAGGAAGATGGGGGCATCAAACTGCTGGCGAAGGATCCGGAAGGTAAAATTTATCGAGCAATTCCAGCTAATCAACAAGAATGGATGATTTTATCTCAAGATATCATTCAGGCTATCTACGAAATCAACAAAAAAGAGGCGCCTTTGAAAATCAATTTTCTGGAGATTGGAGCCTCCGAAAGTAAACACCTGCAATTACAGATGAAGTTTGCTAATCGAACGGTGGAAGTAGCCGTGAATGGCAAACCAAAAACAGCCGACTGGGAGGACACAAAAAAACTCCTCTCCTATGTATTTATGCCTGATTACGATTATGGCATTGCCAAAGAACAAAAACCCAACAAACCTGGTACCTACATTGAATGTGGAGATGGATTTTGGCATGATGTCAATAAAGGCTTGATCAATATTGACTCCAGCTTTGATGCTGTCAAACATATCAAAGAGGGCTTTCAACAATTGCTATAAAAAAAGAGGCTATCCTCAATTTGGAGATAGCCTCTTTTGCTTTTGGCATACTTCAATTAGATCACAATATTGATAATCTTCCCTGGTACTACAATCACTTTTTTAGGAGCTTTTCCTTCTAGCCATTTTTGTACTGTACCATCAGCCATGGCTGCTGATTCGATTTCTTCTTTGCTCAAAGACAATGGTAAGGGCAATTTACTTCTGACCTTTCCATTGATCGATACCGGATATTCGTGCGCATTTTCCACCAAATATTCTTCCTTAAACTCTGGGAAGCTTGCATAAATAACCGACTCTTTGTTTCCTAACAAAGCCCATAACTCTTCCGCTATATGTGGCGCATATGGCGATACTAACACAGCCAATGGTTCCAATATCGCCCGCTTGTTACATTTCGCAGCAGTTAACTCATTGACGCAAATCATAAAGGATGCCACAGAAGTATTGAAGGAATAATTTTCAAGATCCTCCTGAGTCTTTTTGATAGTTTTATGCAAGGTCTTCAGCTCCTCTTTAGTAGGTTCAGCATCAGACACCTCAAAGTTACCGGCTGCATTGTGGTACAGCTTCCAAAGTTTCTTCAAAAACTTCGAAACCCCATCGATACCGTTGGTATTCCAAGGCTTAAACTGCTCCAATGGCCCCAAGAACATTTCATACAGGCGAAGGGTATCTGCACCGTAACGCTCGATAATATCATCTGGATTGACTACATTGTATTTGGATTTGGACATTTTTTCAACTTCCGCACCACATAGATATTTCCCATCTTCCAGTATAAACTCTGCCTCTGCCAAATCAGGCCTCCAAGCTTTGAACTTGTCAAGATTTAAAACATCGTTGTGCACGATATTCACATCCACGTGCATAGGAATGGTATCATATTGGTCTTTCAATCCTTGGCTCACAAAGGTATTGGTTCCTTTCAATCGATAGACAAAGTTAGACCTTCCCTGAATCATCCCTTGGTTGATCATCTTCTGGAAAGGCTCCTCAATGGAGACAAAGCCCCTATCAAACAAAAACTTGGTCCAGAATCGGGAATACAATAAATGACCCGTAGCATGCTCCGCTCCACCGATGTACAAATCCACAGCTCCCCAATACTTTTCAGCAGCAGGATCAACAAATTGCTCGGTGTTTTTAGGATCCATGTAACGGAAGAAGTACCAACTCGATCCAGCCCATCCAGGCATTGTACTTTTTTCCAGTGGAAACTCTCCATCAGCAGTTTTGTACACCCAATCTTTAGCCCTACCCAATGGCGGTTCCCCGTCTTCAGTTGGCAAATATTTATCTACCTCAGGCAATACCAAGGGCAAATCCTTTTCATCAATCAAGTAGGGCAATCCATCTTTGAAGTAAACAGGCAATGGCTCACCCCAATAACGCTGACGGGTGAAGATCGCATCACGCATGCGGTATTGGATTTTACCTTTTCCTATCCCCTTTTCCTCCAAAAATGCAATAGCTTTATCCATAGCCGCCTTCATCTCTAATCCTGAAAGAAAATCAGAGTTGCAGATAGTTCCTCCTTTTCCAGGGAATGAACCATTTTCCATACTGCCTTCGATGACCTGTCGGATTTCCAAACCAAAATGCTTGGCAAAATTATAATCCCGCTCATCATGGGCAGGTACAGCCATCACCGCACCTGTACCGTATCCCGCCAACACATAATCTGCAATCCAGATTTGTATTTCCTCTCCATTGAATGGATTGATGGCATAAGAACCGGTAAATGCTCCCGAAATAGTTTTAACATCAGACATTCGGTCACGCTCAGATCTGTTTTTAGCCACTTCCACGTAAGCTTCAGCACTTGCTCGCTGATCATCTGTGATCAACTCCTGTACATATTCGTGTTCAGGAGCCAAGGCCAAATAGGTCACCCCATAAATGGTATCGATTCTGGTAGTAAAGACTTTGATGAGTTTATCTTGACCTTTGACTTGGAAAACCATTTCTGCACCTATGGATTTACCAATCCAATTACGCTGCATTTCCTTGATAGGCTCTGTCCATTGCAGGGTATCTAAGCCTTGAAGCAAACGCTCTGCATAGGCAGTAATCCGCATGCTCCACTGCATCATTTTCTTACGCTCTACGGGATGTCCTCCACGCTCGGAAAAACCATCTTTCACTTCATCATTAGACAGCACCGTCCCCAGGGTAGCACACCAATTGACCGTAGTCTCTGCCAAAAATGTCAATCTGTATTTTAGTAAC
The DNA here is from genome assembly GCF_054166905.1 of Mongoliitalea sp. Classification (NCBI taxonomy): domain Bacteria; kingdom Pseudomonadati; phylum Bacteroidota; class Cytophagia; order Cytophagales; family Cyclobacteriaceae; genus Mongoliitalea; species Mongoliitalea sp. The sequence goes on from NZ_JBSZCK010000036.1 coordinate 18,286, forward strand.
AGTTCTTGTTGCTGAACTTCCGTAAACTCTTTCCAGTCAGCAGCAGAAAATTGTGGGGTATCCTCATCGCATACTGCATCTATTCCAGCATTTCCTTGAGTTTCAAAGTGTGCAATCAAATTGTCAATAGATTGAGCTTTATCAGCTTTTTTGTCATAGTAACTATTAAACAATTGCATAAAAATCCACTGAGTCCATTTGTAATACGATGGATCAGATGTTCTGACTTCCTTCGCCCAATCATACGCAAACCCAATATTTTTCAACTGTTCTTCGTAGCGTTGGATATTTTGCTCCGTAGTGATGGCAGGATGTTGTCCTGTCTGAATAGCATACTGCTCAGCTGGAAGCCCAAATGAATCATAGCCCATAGGATGCAGGACATTAAAACCCTGTAAACGCTTAAAGCGTGCGATGATATCAGAAGCAATATATCCCAGTGGATGCCCCACATGAAGTCCCGCACCAGATGGATAAGGAAACATGTCTAAGGTATAAAATTTTGGTTTGTCAGGATTTACTTGGGCATTGAATACCTGGTTCTTTTCCCAATATGCCTGCCATTTTTGTTCGATTTCCTGATGATTGTACTCTGCCATGAGTGGATAAGTATAGAAAGTGTCAAATAATAGGTTGCAAAAATAGGATTATATCTTTCAGAAGACGAGGAAAAGTTGGAAAATATAGAATAGTGAGCAGTGAGGGGAATTAGGAATGAAGAATTAGGAATTAAGAATGTAGAATTAGGAATGAAATGGTCCTGTGGCTTTTAAGCCACTAACGGGTTTAGATTGAGAATGTGTTAATAAGCTGAATTTTTAAGGAATACCTGAATCAATAGCCGTGGATTTTAATCCCCGACATTGTAGGGGAATCAAACAGGACTTGTGCTGAGCGTAGTCGAAGCACTTGTACTGAGCCCAGTCGAAGCACTTGTACTGAGCGTAGTCGAACTCTAATCTCTCGCTTCTCGATTCTATTTTGTACTTAGTACAGTCCAAAACACCCTACTCCCATAGTGAGTACTCCGCAAGAGTTTTGTGTCTTACGTCTAATCTACCGCTGGAAGTGTAAAAAAAACTGTCGTGCCTTCTCCCTCGTTGGACTCTATCCAACAGGTTCCACCTTTATTCTCGATGATTTTTTTGATAATAGGTAGCCCCATTCCACTGCCCTGGAATTTCTGATTATTTGCCAACCTGCGGAAGACCTGGAAAACTTCATCATGATACTCAGAAGGAATTCCTATACCATTATCTCTTACATAAAATTTGAATAATCCTTCCTCAGTACGGTATCCTACCTTGATTTTTGGATTCACACCATATTTGGAAAATTTCAAAGCATTATCTAACAAATTCAAGAAAACACGTACAAAACTCTCTCTATCCCCGTAGACCATCGGCAAAGCCTCCACATGGACCACCGCTTCTTTTTCTTCTATTTTCCGAACTAATTTATCCAAAATCAGCTTCAAGACCTCATTCAAGTCTACATCTTGACTCACAGAGGGACTAGAAGTTACCGTGGAATAATCCAAAAAGTCAAATAAGGTAGTTCGCATATTGACGGCTCCTTCATGAGCAAAGGTAATATAGCTTTTTCCCTTCTCATCCAAATCTGCAAAGTATTTACTTTTAAACAAATTCAGAAAATTGGTAATCATCCTTAATGGCTCTAAAAGATCTTTTGATGCTCTGAAAACAAAGCCCTCCAAATCTTTATTGGTGTTTTCCAACTCCTTACTTTTTATTATCAGCAATTGATTGAGGTGTTCTTCTTCTTGTAGCCTTTTATCCAATGTCTGAATGTAGTGGTTCACTAAAAAGTATAGAAACCCCCCCGTCAGTAGTACATAGAAGATACCTTTCATCGATTGAAAATTGGTAATACTCTGAATCTCTGAGGAATCCAAAAACCAAAGTACCACACGATCGGAAAAAAGAATCCAAAACGCGCCGAAGGCAATATAAATCAAAGCAATTTTCAGGGCTGCTTTCATGGGTGAAGTAAAAATTAATCTGTCAATTTACAGATTTTTTATTTAAAGTCAACCCGCAGATACCCCAAACAAAATATCATATGATTAGAAAAATATGTATATTTACTTCTGTTAGCCGCCCAAACTATGATTAGCCTTTTGAATCGACCGATGTTTGTAGTTGTACTGACATTGGTCTCCATCTTGAGTTATGGACAAACAGACTCCCTGACCATTGAAAAGAAGGAGAAAACCGTTTCCATTGTCCCTCTTCCCGCGATTTCAGTCTCGAAATATACTGGCCCTATGGTCCTATGTTTGGACCGTCACTGGAGGAGATGTCCCCTATTTATTTCTTCCAGCAGTTGGTTGGGATATGTTTTCCCGCTCTGGAAGAGGGTATACCCAAGGTCGGTTTAGAGGAGAAGACCTCTTCTACACCGAACTAGAGTGGCGATTTCCTTTGCATCGGGTGAAAGACCGCTGGGGAGGTACACTCTTTGCCAACACCACAAGCGCAAGCTCCCGCAGACAGGATTTATCTCTCTTTGAAGCATTTCAACTCGGCTACGGTTTAGGAGTCCGCTACATGGTCCTTCCCAAAAAACGCATCAACATAGCCCTTGATTATGGCTGGGGAGCCGCAGGTGCATCCGGTATATTCTTAAATGTGAACGAGATGTTTTAAGACATAAATAACACTTTTTTGAGATAAATATAGAACTTTTCCTGTAAACAACCGTAAATTAAAAGAGTGAACAGTTATTGGGAATATAGATTTTAACCCGCGATAATGAGTAGTAAACATTGGAAAGTTTCTTATTATCTAAAATCTTGTATCTAAATTTTCGCCTCTCGTCTCTCGTCTGGCGCCTCTCGATTCTCGTCTCTCGCTTCTAGCCTCTCAACTCATCTCTCGTCTCTAATCAAAACCTTTAAAACAAACTTATGAAAGCATCAGACCTTTTTGTACAAGCCCTTGAAAACGAGGGTGTAGAATATATTTTTGCTGTCCCAGGAGAAGAAAACCTGGATCTGCTTCAATCAATTAAAGATTCTTCCATTCGATTGATCTTATGTAGACACGAACAGGGAGCGGGTTTTATGGCCGCTACCTATGGAAGATTGACGGGCAAACCGGGTGTCTGTATGGCTACCTTGGGACCGGGGGCAACTAATTTAGTAACACCGGCAGCTTATGCCCAACTTGGCGGAATGCCTTTAATGATGATTACTGGCCAAAAACCCATCAAAAAAAGTAAGCAAGCCCGCTTTCAAATCATCGATGTGGTTGGAATGATGCGTCCTATTACCAAATTCACCAAAACCATTACCCATGCCAATAATATCCCTTCTTTGGTAAGAGAATCCTTTCGCATAGCAACAGCAGAAAAACCAGGTGCTGTACATTTGGAGCTACCAGAAGATGTAGCACGTGAAACTACGGATGAAGCACTTTTTCAAACAGAGAACATCGAATACCCGATTGCTTCTAAATCCTCTTTGGAAAAGGCTGTTAAGATGATTACCGCTGCAAAAGCCCCATTGGTCTTGATCGGTGCAGGTGCAAACCGAAAAAAGAACTGCGACGTATTAACCCAATTCATTGACCAAACAGGCTTTTATTTCTTCACCACACAAATGGGTAAAGGGGTCATTGATGAACGACACCCTCAGTATTTGGGAACTGCCGCACTTTCTAGTGATGATTTCCTGCACCAAGGTATAGAAGAAGCAGACCTGATTATCAATATTGGTCACGATGTGATTGAGAAACCACCATTTTTTATGAAACATGGGGGTAAACAAGTGATTCATATCAACTATCACCCATCCGAAATTGATGCAGTTTACTTCCCACAACTCAATGTGGTGGGCGATATTTTCCAATCCATTACGCTTCTAGCCAGTATACTGGATAAAGAGGCACTACCAAAAACCCCATTCTTTGCTAAGGTAAAAACAAAAGTCAATAAACATCTAAGCAAGTATTTTGAAGACACCCGCTTCCCTATGCTTCCACAACGCTTGGTGCATATCCTTCGGGAAAACTTAGCAGCAGAAGATGTGCTTTCCTTAGATAATGGTATTTACAAATTGTGGTTTGCAAGAAACTATCCTGCATACAGCCATAACACCTTGCTGTTGGACAACGCACTCGCTACTATGGGTGCAGGTCTCCCATCAGGCATGGCTGTCAATTTACTACATCCTGATAAAAAATCAGTAGCTGTAGTTGGAGATGGGGGCTTTATGATGAACAGTCAAGAGTTGGAAACAGCTGTTCGTCTTGACCTAAATCTAACGGTGATTATTCTCAATGACTCTGCTTATGGGATGATTAAATGGAAGCAGGAAGATTTAGCTTTGGATGATTTTGGTTTGGATTACAAAAATCCCGATTTTGTGAAATATGCCGAAAGTTATGGGGCCAAGGGTTACAGAGCCGAGAGTGACACTAACTTTAAAGAAATCTTAAAAACCTGCCTGAGTACAGATGGTGTTCACCTGATCGATCTACCGGTAGATTACTCACTTAACCATGAGATTTTAAACGTATTATTAAAAAACAAGCAATCCTGATATGAGCCAATTATTGAATGTATATTCCCCTTTTTCGAACGAACTTCTTCAAAAAATCCCCTTCAATACCGCAGCTGATTTGGAAAATGCCTTGCTTACAGCACATGGGCTTTTCCAAGATAGAAGTCGGTGGATACCTGCACACCGAAGAATCGAGTTGCTGGAAAAAGTACAGGAGTTGATGAAAAACCGGGTAGAAGAGCTATGCCAATTAGCTGCTTCCGAAGGTGGTAAACCTTATCAAGACTCCAAAGTGGAAGTGCTACGTGCGATCAACGGCGTAAAAATAGCAGCCGAAGAAATCGGCAGGCTGACCGGAACACAAATCCCTATGGGACTGACAGCAGCTTCTACGAATCGTTTGGCCTGGACTGTACGGGAACCTATCGGTGTGGTAGCTTCTATTTCAGCATTTAACCATCCTTTAAATCTGATCGTGCATCAAACCATCACTGCTTTTGCGGCAGGTTGTCCCGTAATCGTCAAACCCGCCGGCACTACTCCCCTTTCCTGTATCCGGTTTTTGGAGATTTTAGAAGAAGCGGGTATACCTGAAGGATGGGTGCAAGGCTTGGTTTTGGATAATGAATTGGCAGAAAAGCTTGCCACAGATTCCCGGGTGAATTACCTTTCCTTTATTGGTTCGGGTAAAGTGGGGTGGTATTTGAAATCGAAATTAGCGCCTGGAACCCGAATTGCTTTAGAACATGGGGGAACAGCACCAGTGATTGTTGCAGAGGATTGTGATGTTTCAGAATTGGTCGGACCATTAGCAAAAGGTGGTTTTTACCATGCAGGACAGGTGTGTGTCTCTGTGCAAAAAGTATTTGCGCACAAAAGCATTGCACGGGAGCTGGCAGAAGGTATCGCCAAAGCAGCTCAGAAATTGAAAGTAGGCGATCCATTTTCAGAAGACACGGAAGTGGGACCTTTGATTTTGCCTAAGGAAGTAGAAAGGATTGATGCTTGGGTGCAGGAAGCCATATCCGAAGGAGCTGAATTGTTGACAGGTGGCGAAAAACTGCCGAATAATTGCTATGCCCCAACAGTACTTTGGAATCCCTCTGCAGGCTCAAAAGTCAGTCAGGAAGAAATTTTTGGCCCGGTGATCTGCATCTACCCTTACCAGGACCGTGACCAAGCCATTCAGCAGGCAAATGCTGTTCCTTATCATTTTCAATCAGCAGTTTTCACTCAAAACTTAGATATTGCTTTGGATACGATGCAAAAGCTTAATGCCAATGCTGTGATGGTGAATGATCATACCGCTTTCCGAGTGGATTGGATGCCATTTGGTGGAAGGGATCAATCCGGTGAAGGAATGGGAGGTATTCCATACAGCATGCATGAGATGACTAGAACCAAACTTCTGGTCTTTAAAAGCAAGTATCTCTAAGCATGTATGAATAGAATCCTGAGTATGATCGTGGTGGCGCAGTTTTTCGCCACCTCTTTATGGTTTGCCGGAAATGCAGTCGTACAGGACCTTGCTCAGGAATTTGAATTAGCAGATACCTATTTAGCCCATATTACTTCTGCAGTGCAGGTGGGATTCATTGTAGGAACACTTTTCTTCGCAATTTTCACCATAGCCGATCGGTTCTCTCCCTCCAAAGTTTTTTTTATCAGTGCCTTGTTGGCAGCAAGTCTCAATTTATCGATTGTGTGGCTGGCTACAGGTGGCTGGGAAATCCTCGTGCTCAGATTTGGAACAGGCTTTTTCTTGGCAGGTATCTATCCAGTAGGAATGAAAATTGCCTCTGACTACTTTGACAAAGGTTTGGGAAAATCCTTGGGACTATTGGTAGGGGCTTTGGTATTGGGCACCTCTTTTCCGCACTTGATCAAAGCCTTTTCTACTGGTTTGCCATGGGCTTGGGTGCTATACGGAACATCTGCCTTGGCCATACTTGGAGGAATACTGATTCTGATAGGTGTTCCGGATGGCCCATATCGCAAAAAAAGTCAGTCCATCGATTTCAGGGCATTTTCAAAGGTTTTTCGAGTGCCCAAATTCCGTGCTGCGGCCTTTGGCTATTTCGGACACATGTGGGAACTCTACACTTTTTGGGCTTTTGTACCTGTTTTCATGGCAGCCTATATGACCTTTCATGAAGTGAGTCTTGATATTTCTTTTATTAGTTTTTGCGTAATTGGTATCGGAGGAGTGTCCTGTGCAATTGGGGGATTTTTATCAGAAAAACTTTCACCTGCCTTTATTGCAGGATCGGCTTTGAAAACCTCTGGAATCTGTTGCGCTCTTTCTCCTTTGTTTTTTTTGCAAGCATCGTCAGCTTTGTTAATACTATTTCTGCTGATCTGGGGTATGGCCGTCACCGCAGATTCACCCATGTTTTCCACTTTAGTAGCTTCCAATGCTCCCGCAGATTCCAAAGCCACCGCACTGACAATTGTCAACTGCCTAGGTTTTGCTCTGACCATACCGAGTATTCAATTGGTACAGTTACTTTCTTCATCCCTCCCTCCTTACATGATTTTTTTAGTCCTAGCATTAGGTCCGATAGTAGGGTTACGTACTTTTCAACGAGGATTTAGTCTCCGATTACCTAAGCAAAATCAATTTTAAAATATTTATTTTTTTGCTACCTTGTTCCAAGTAAAAAATTATCCATTGCACCATTTTTATTATGACAAGACAGGAAGTTCCTCTTTCCTCTGAAAGTATAAACATCATCGCTATCGGAGCTTCTGCTGGAGGCTTAGAAGCACTTCAAGATTTTCTTTCCACTATACCAGAATTAAAAAACACAGCCATTCTCATCGCCCAGCATCTGAGCCCTACACACAAGAGTATGTTGGTGCACTTGCTGAGTAAAGAAACTGCGCTCACAGTTGAAGAAGCCAAATCAGGCCTAGCCTTAGCTCCCAATACTGTATACATCACTCCTCCTGATAATGAAATCAGCATTGGAAAAGATTTGAAAATCCATCTTCAAAAACCCCATTCCAATGTAGGTCCCAAACCTTCGGTAGATGTCTTATTTGATTCTCTACAATACCTACCGCAGCAACATAAAATTGTCGCCATCATTCTCTCCGGGACAGGCTCGGACGGTGCACAAGGAATCCGATCTTTAAAACACAGAGAGGTTTTGACAATCGCACAAGATCCGAATACCGCCAAATATGATGGTATGCCAAGTGCAGCCATCCAAACAGGTTTAATCGATCTCACACTCAAAACCCCTATTATGGGTCAAGCGATATGGGACTATTTCCAAGGAAAGCACATAATCCCCTCATCAGAAGTGGAAACAGGTATTATCGCCGACGATTCTTTATCAAAAATCCTAGAACTATTAGGAAAACGCACGGGAACAGACTTTTCCAACTATAAATCCGCTACCATTTCGAGAAGATTGGAAAAACGTATGACTCAACTCAGGATCCATGATATCAAGGACTATTTAAACCTAGTGGAGAAAAAGCCTCATGAGTTGGACGATATGTTTAATATGATCCTCATCGGGGTGACTACTTTTTTTAGAGATAAAGAATCTTTTGAAGCGCTCGAAAAAGAATTGACAAGCTATTTAGAGAAAAAAAACTTCAAGGATCAGATCCGAATTTGGGTTCCCGGCTGCTCTACAGGCGAAGAAGCCTACTCCATTGCCATAATCTTAAGCCAAATTTTCAAAGGGCAAGCACATAATTACAACATACAGATTTTTGCCACCGACATCGATGATCGAGCGATTATTGCGGCTCGTAAAGGCCTCTACTCGGAAGATTCCATCAAGCCTATTCCTCAAAACCTACTTGAAAAATTCTTTATCCGCAAAGGTAATGAGTATGAACTGGTAAAAGCTATCAGGTCAATGGTCTTGTTTTCTAAGCATGACGTCATCAACAATCCCCCCTTCCTGAAGATGGATTTGATTTCTTGTAGGAATCTTCTGATTTACTTCAACAATGCTTTACAGCAGCAAGTATTACCTATTTTTCACTATTCCTTGAATCCGGAAGGAATACTGTTTTTAGGAAAATCGGAAACAGTTGGGCAGTTTACAGATCTTTTTTCGACTATTGATAGCAAAAACAAACTATTTAGGCGAAGAAGAGGCGGAGGCATACATCAGGTGAAATTTGCATCCTTCAAGTCCATCAAACAAGAATTGCCTCAGGAAAAAAAGCCCCTTGTCAAAAAGACCCTTTCTCTATCAGAGGCCATTCGAGAGACCATCTTCAAAACCTTTGAATATCCCTACGTAGTCATCAATGAATCTTACGATATTCAGGAAGTCAATGGAGACGTTCGTTTATTTATGAGTCTGTCTCCTGGCAATATACAGGTTAACTTGCTGAAAATGGTCAATCAGGAGTTGCAGATCGAACTCCGTGCAGTATTGACTAAGACATTTCGTGAAAAAAGTGCCGTCAGCAGTCACATAAAAAAATTCCACTTATTTGGTAAGGATTATTTTGTGCGAATTACAGCAAAGCCCTTATTCAATGCAGAGCTGTATGAGGATATGTATTTGGTGATTTTTCAACGCTTGGAATTAGAGGAGTTTATACAAAATAGTTCATTCGGAAATAACGAAAGTGCCCAAAATTCACGGATAGTGGAACTTGAGCACGAATTAGCTGCTACCAAAGAGCACTTGCAAACCTACATTGAAGAGATTGAAACTGCCAATGAAGAATTGCAGTCACTCAATGAGGAAATGCAAAGCACCAACGAAGAGTTGCAGTCCAGCAATGAGGAACTAGAAACCAGTAATGAAGAATTGCAGAGCACCAATGAGGAAATACAGATTGCTTATAGTGAATTGAAGGCAGCCCATGAGGAATTAGAGAAAAAAGAAACCCTGCTAAAAATCTCTCAAGCCAATTCCTATTCCTTATTAAACAACAACCTGCAAGGCCTCTTATTGATTGACAGTTCCTATCGGGTAATTGAATTGAATCAACAGGCCCAACGCATATTCTATGATATCAAGGGAGACAATATCTTCGTTCATGATAGTTTCATCGATTTTTTACCTTTGGGTCAACTAGATGAGTTTATCACCCAGTTGAAAAAATGCTCCTCAGGACAGGTTTGCACACTCGACATCCAATTGGTAGATTTCAAACATATCATCCGAAATTATACCTTTAATTTTTCTCCGGTATTGGTGGATTCTACCACAGTCTCTGGTATTTCTATCGGGATTTTGGAAACCACAGCCATTAAAAATGCCCTTTCAGAGCTCAATGTATCAGAGCGTTTGATCAACTCAGTATTTACTGCCACTACAACGGGAATTTGCATCACTGATAGCCAAGGTCGCTTTGTCGATGTCAACCAAGCCTACTGCGAACTTTGCGGATATACCAAAGAGGAATTGATCGGACAAAAATTCACCATGGTGGTGCAGCCACGGCTTCGGAAAGAGCTAGAGCGCATGCATGAGGATTTCATCAAACATGGGAAAGAGCTTCCGATGGATTTTGACGTGGTAAACAAAAGTGGCCGAATTTTGAAAGTTTCCTCCTCTGCCGACCTATTAATTCAACCAGACGGACAGCGCTACAAAGTAACCTCTGTCCGGGATATTACCCGGGAACGAAACCTCCAAATGCTAATCTCTGAAGCACTGCAAATTTCACAATTAGGTGCTTGGGAACTGGATCCTCAGTCAAAACTGATGGAAATGACTCCTTTGTTCAAGAAAATCTTCTCAGTGTCTCCTAATGAACCGATGAATCTTCCCGATTTTCTCGCTCATTTCCGTGGGAAAAAAAACCAAGACAAGATTTCAAAATCCATTCTTCGCTGCATTACTGCTGGTGAGACCTTTGATTTAGAAGTGCCGATCAATAATCCTGAAATGGAGGAACAATGGATACGGATTATTGGAAAAGCCGAACGATCAGACAATAAGACCATCCGAATCTTTGGTTCCATTCAAGATATTAGTAAGGGAAAACTTTTAGAACTACAACTAGCTTCCATCAATAAAAATCTTCCTGGAGCCTTGATGCGCTTAGCATTGACCAAATCAGGGGAACAAAAAATTTTGTATCTATCTGAGGGAGCTAGAAGCCTTTGGGGCGTAGATCCATCCGATGCTATTCAGGACAACTCCCTTATCTGGGGCAAGATTGATGATGAAGAAAAAATTGCAATCAAAGCCTCTCTAAAGGCATCAGCTGAAATGTTAAGCCCATGGACGAAAGTTTGGAGCTTCAAGGATGCAGAAGCTAGAATTACTTGGAATAAAGGAAGTGGAAATCCATTCCGGACAGAAGATGGGACGGTAGTATGGGATATCGTCGTATTGGATATCAGCGAAGAATTCCAAACCAAAGCACTCTTAGAAGAAACCGAAAAACGTTTTGAATATCTATTTGAACAAGTAGATAGCTTAGCAGTGCAAGGTTATGACAAAACAGGAAAAGTTAAGTATTGGAACAGCGCCTCCGAAAAATTATATGGATACACTAGGGAAGAGGCGATAGGAAAATACCTTTGGGATTTGATTATCCCGGAAGAAATCATTCCAATTGTCAAAACCAATGTATATAATATGGTCACACAAGGTGATTTCATTTCCTCCGAAGAATTGCCAACGAAACATAAATCAGGAGAACTGATCCCTGTCTACTCCAACCATACCCTGATTCAGCTTCCCGGCAAAGATTTAGAGATTTTCTGTATTGACATCAGTTTGAAAGATCAGAAAAAAGCTGAAATCCAACTCCAAGAAAGTAAAGCTTTGTTGGTGGAGGCGCAGAAAATTGCCAAAATGGGTAACTGGAACTTTGATTTCAGAAATGATAGTTTGACTTGGTCCGAAGGCTTATACGAAGTATTCGATGCTGATCGAGAAACGTTCTTAGAGACACATGGATCATTTATCAACTTGGTTCATGAGAGCCATCGGGAATTTGTGTTACACACAAGCCAACACACGCAAAAAACCGGAGAGCCTTTCACTATCCAATATCCAATCACCACTCCTTTGGGTAGAGAAAAAATCATTGAGGAACATGGATACGCAGAGAAGGATCAAGAGGGAAATATTATACGATTATACGGCACCGCACAAGATGTCACTGCGCAGGTTACCTATGAAGAGAAACTCAAACTAGCCAATCAACGCTACGAATATGCCACTCAAGCAACAGCAGATATCATTTTTGACTTCAAAATTGACCAGCAAATCATCACCTGGGGCAAAAATGCTGAAATAATTTTCGGAGAGGCTATTCATGAAATGGAGTTTGTAAGTACTGCTTCAGAATTTTTGGAATTAATCTCTGACCAAAAATCAATGGTCGATAGTGTAAAAGCAGTGATCAGAGACAAAAAGTCTACTCTATGGAACTCAGAACAGCAGATCAGATTAGCCAATGACAAAATAGCTGATTTTTCCATTAAAGCATTTTTACTGCGTACTGAATCAGGCCATGCCTATCGTGCTATTGGTGCATTACAGGATATTTCCAAGCAACGCCTCACGGAAACCCGAACTAATATTTTGAATGAAATTCGAAGTATTTTCAATAGTAATCTTCCAATTACGGAGAGCTTAGAGGAAGCACTGAAGGTGATCTGTTCAGCTGTAAATTTGGAAATGGGTGAGTTGTGGACCACGACGATTGATCAAAAATCCATCAACCTCATAGCCAAATATGCGTCAAATGATGCTATCGTGGAGTTTTTCAATACATCAAGTCATATCACCTCTTTCCAAAAAGGCCAAGGATTTGCTGGAAATGTCTGGAATGATAACGAAATACAAGTTTGGACGGATATCGATAAACATATTCAATTTGTTAGAAAAACTCAGGCCAAGCAAGCAGGAATTCATATGGTATTGGGCGTTCCCTTAAGTATCAATGAGCATGTGATAGGAGTTTTGATATTTGGAAGTCAGGGCAGCGGAGAAAGTATGTCTTTTTTGAAGGATATTCTTACTGAACTTCAGTCATCGCTTAGTGCAGAACTGCTGCGTAAAAAAATCGAAAATGAATTACAGGAAATTTTCGAAGCAACACCTGATATCATTTGTTTGTCAGGATATGATGGCTATTTCAAAAAAATCAATCCCGCCGCTTGTAAGATTTTGGGCTACACAGAAGAGGAATTATTATCCCGCCCATTCCTAGAATTCACCCATCCTGATGACCGTCCCAAAACAGGAGATGAATTGATGAGCTTAGTGGAAGGAAAGGAGACATTTTACTTTGAAAACCGGTATGTAACTAAATCTGGACAAACTGTTTGGCTATCGTGGAGTTCTAGGTCCAATCCATCAGAACAATTAATTTATGCGGTGGCAAAAAATATTACCGAGCAAAAAAAGCTGCAGAAAACACTCGATGCTGCAACAGTTTTGGCTCAGATGGGTGGATGGGAAATCGACTTGCGCAGTGAAGATGTTATCTTAACCCAAACCGCCTTGGAAATCTATGAATTACCCGAAAATTATGATGTTAAAAAAGACCTAGTGGAAGACTTTTTCTTGGAACCTTATAAAAGTGAATTCAAGACAGCCTTTTTCAAATGCCTTGAAAATGGAGAAGCATTTGAACAAGAAAGTAAAATCCGAGGGTATTCAGGAAAAGAAAAATGGATTCGTATCATTGGAAAACCTGAATATGAAAATGGTGTCCCTATCAAAATTATCGGAAGTACCCAGGATATTACTACAATAAAGAATTTTGAAGAGTCTCTCAAGCTGTTGAATGAAAACCTTCGCGAGCAAAGTAAGCGCTTGGCCATGTCCAATGCAGACTTGGAGCAGTTTGCCTACGTAGCTTCCCACGATCTACAGGAGCCTCTCCGCATGGTATCCAACTTTATGTCTTTATTGGATAAAAAGTATGGAGATCAGTTGGACGGCAAAGCCAAGGAATACATTGATTATGCCATAGAAGGAGCCAAAAAGATGCGCTCTATTATACTGGGCTTGCTAGAATTTTCACGTGCAGGTCGCTATCCTGATGCGCTGGAAACAGTCAATATCAACGAGGTAGTCGATGAAGTACTCAAACTTCAAGGTAAACTGATTGAGGAAGCCAATGCCACTATTGAAATCGGTACTTTACCGATCATTTCAGCCCTACGCTTACCCATGATCCAAGTATTCTCCAACCTGATTAATAATAGTTTGAAATACATGGACCCTAATCGCCCTATAATAATCAACATTTCTGCGGAGGAGTTTCCACAAGAGTGGATATTTAAGGTATCTGATAATGGTCAGGGAATCCCAAAAGAATATTTGGATAAAATATTCATTATTTTTCAACGTGTCATCCAAAATGGCAGGCAAAACGGGAGCGGACTGGGACTCGCCATTGTCAAAAAAATCATCGAAAAATTCGGTGGCAGCATCTGGGTAGAGTCCGAAGTCGGAAAAGGAAGCAGCTTCTTCTTTAGCGTTCCGAAACAGGGAGGAGTGAGCAGTGGACAGTGAACAGTGCATAGTGAACAGTTGGCAGTGAACAGTGCATAGTGAACAGTGATTGGGAATGTGGAATGTGGAATGTAGAATTCTTGTGCTGAGCGTAGTCGAAGCACTTGTGCTGAGCGTAGTCGAAGCAAGGAATGACAGTGGGCTGACTGGTAGTCTTGGAGTTGACAGTTAGTAGTGGGAAGTGAACAGTTGGCAGTGGGGAATTGCCGCTGTGCCGCTGTCCGAGATTTGTAATCTCGGTCAGCAGATAAATGGGGATTTGCAATCCCCTAGGGGTATTTTTGATTTTATATTGGGAGGCAAGGTTTAGCGAGAGTTTCTCTGAGGAATTTAGGGGCGTTAGCCCTGCTATCTTCGTAGCTCGATTAAATGGATGTTGGAAGTCAGAGGGGCGTTAGCCCTGAGCTCTTTCATCCGGAGATTTGGATGATTGAATGAATACATAAAGTTCTTTGCCATTGGCTTTTGTCAGCCGTCCCGATGGGACTTTGGGGGAAAGGGTGCTTTCATGTTCCACAGGTTGAAACCCATGGCTAGTTTGTCGACCATCGGTTATTAGCAACCCATACGGTTTAGGTAAAGTTTGACCCCTTCAGGGTCCAAATTATTGAAAAAAATCACTTGCTAACCTCGGGTTGAAACCCGAGGCTATTGAAAGGTTTGACTCTTTCAGAGTCTGGAATCTTGTGTCTTGTGTCTTATGTCTTGTGTCTTGTGTCTTATATCTCGCTTCTCGTCTCTTAATTCTTCCCTCTAAAATCTAAAATAATTTTTCCACGCTTTCTGTGTATTCTGCGAGAAACCCATTCGTGCAATTCGCTGAGCTTTGCGAATAAATTGGAGAATTATGCTAATGAAAAAGATATCAGAAGCCTAATCCATCAAGCTAATACTTCCTTCGTGTAATTCGTGTCATTCGTGGACCTTTTAAGACATTAGACTCGATTGAAGGAGGAAGGAGGAAGGAGGAAGGAGGAAGGAGGAATTTTGTGGGAACCCGCAATTTCCGTCGGAAAAACATCTGTGTGAATCTGTGCAAATCAATTTTTAGATCTGTGTTTAACCTAATTTTTCTGCGGTTTCCGCGCTTTCTGCGAGAGCATTGCATCCATTTCCTTTGGAGTATCCTTCTTTGATTCCATAAAATGATTGTCGAAACTCAGTGGCATAGCCACGTCCCACATACTAGCCTAGGGTTTCAACCCTAGGAAAAGATGTTTCCCCCACCCGTATCCAGAGGCTCGCAGGGTAATAGCCTTCGAGCTAATAAGCGTCTTCCGAGCCGATCTGGGGTAATTTCTTTCATACAGGGGAATTCAATTCCATTTAAATAATGAAATATTTCGCGAAGGATTATTTTCAGCTAACAACCTATTTACCCTAAGATAGCACCTCGGTAGGCTTTCTTTGCTTCCATCGGTTATTAGCAACGCATACGATTCAGGTAAAGTTGGACCCCTTCAGGGTCCAAATCATTGAAAAACAATCCATTCCCAACCTCGGGTTGAAACCCGAGGCTATTGAAAGGTTTGACTCTTTCAGAGTCTAGAATCTTATGTCCTATATCTTGTTTCTTGCCTCTTGTTTCTTGCCTCTTGTTTCTTGCCTCTTGTTTCTTGCCTCTTGTTTCTTACCTCTTGTTTCTTGTCTCTTGTTTCTTGCCTCTTGATTCTTATGTCTTAGACCAACAATCATCATCACCGATTACCTCCACTCCTACAAAAAACCTCCCTTAATCGTCTCAGCAATTTGTCTCAGCTCATCAGAACTGAGTTTGAGTTTGGGGCGGGTGAAGTTGATATCATCCATGGTACGCAAGGGAACCAAATGCACATGCACATGGGGGACTTCCAAGCCTACCACCGCTACTCCTACACGGGTACAGGGAATCGTCTTGTCAATAGCTTTAGCTACTTTTTTGGCAAACACATGCAAACCGGCCAAGGTGGTATCATCCAAGTCAAAGATGTAATCCACCTCAACTTTAGGAACTACCAAGACATGTCCTCTGCTCAAGGGCATGATGTCTAAAAAAGCAATGTATTCCGCATCCTCCGCCACAATATGGGCAGGAATCTCTCGATTGATGATTTTTGTAAATATGCTAGCCATGGGATAAAAATAAAAAATCCCGATGGATTATCATCGGGATCAAGTAGTATTAATAAGAGATTTCCAATATCTCAAATTCCAACACCCCCGCGGGAGCGTTGATTTGGGCTATTTCGCCGACAGTTTTACCTACCAAACCTTTTCCAAAAGGAGAGCCCAAGGAAATCTTTCCAGATTTCAAATCTGCTTCCTCCTCGGATACTAGCGTATAGGCTACTGTCATGCCATTTTTCACATTCTTGATTTTGACCGTACTTAAAATACCGGCCTTCGAAGTATCTACTTTGGAATTATCCATCACGCGGGCATTACCTACCACCTCTTCCAACTTGGCGATTTTTAACTCCAACAAACCTTGGGCATCCTTGGCTGCATCGTACTCGGCATTTTCACTCAAATCACCTTTGTCACGTGCCTCAGCAATCTGCTTGGCAATATCTATTCTCCCCTTGGTCTTCAACTCATGAAGCTCGTCTTTCAGACGCTTCAAGCCTTCTTCGGTGTAATACTGAATTTTTCCCATGTTCGTATTCGTTTTACTTGCTATGAAAAATAGAAGAAACGGCTCCCAGATGGAAACCGTTTCCTCTACACAAATTGCTATATTGTTGAGCAAATATATAAAATTCCGAATGATAAAACAATTCTCCGTATATTTTGACGGCTATTGTTTGCTCCATTCAGCTTATATATTCAAGAGCGCTATCCATTTATTCGGTAACAAATGCTTCTGAAATCTTCCTCACCAATACCCGATTGATCTTTTCATAAGACTCCACCGTCCACCCTGCCACATGCGGACTAAAAAGCACATTGTTCCGCACAGCTAAGCGCTCAAAACTAGCTTGTTGAGCAGCAGTAAAGCGTTTGAATTTTTCATTTTCCAAAACATCTAACACCGCACCTTTGATAATTCCTTGATCAAAAGCCCAATTGAGCGTATCAAAGGAA
Organism: Mongoliitalea sp.; assembly: GCF_054166905.1. Lineage (NCBI taxonomy): Bacteria > Pseudomonadati > Bacteroidota > Cytophagia > Cytophagales > Cyclobacteriaceae > Mongoliitalea > Mongoliitalea sp. The sequence continues at coordinate 35,347 of NZ_JBSZCK010000036.1, forward strand.
ACTAATTCCCCTCTTGCAGTATTGATAAGGTAGATGGGTTTTTTAAACTGAGAGAAAAAAGCCCGATCCAGGAAATCGGCTGTTTCAGCTGTCAAAGGCACATGAACGGAAAGTACATCTGACTGCTCAAAAATCTCTTGTAGAGCAACTTCCTGTACTGATGTAGTACCGAAATCCTCTTTATACTTATCATAAGCCAATATGGCTACATCAAATCCCTGTAAACGCTTGGCAAAGGCCGAACCCATATTTCCGAATCCGATAATCCCCACTGTTTTCCCTTGCAATTCCACCCCTCGGTTGCCTTCACGGTCCCAAATACCTTTACGAACTTGGGTATCTGATTGAACTAATTTATTGAAAAGTGCTAAAAGCCCTCCAAGAGCATGTTCAGCTACAGCATCCATATTACCTTCGGCTGCATGAAAAAGCTTGATGCCCCGTACTTCGAGTAGATCCCTGTCAATCTGATCCAAGCCAGCCCCTGCCCTACCGATAAACTCCAGGGAATGTGCGGCTTCAATCAGTTCCCGATCTATAACGGTCTTTGAACGGATAATCATGCCCACATAGCCATGGATGATGGAAAGTATTTCATCCCGAAGAATATCGGGCCTATAGTCCACCATGAAGCCCTGAGCCTGCAAAAGGGAACAAATGGAGAGATGCATCTCATCGATGATCAGTACGCGCTTGGTAATCATAAATTAATTCAGTCGGTCCAATACTTCAAAACGAGAAGACTGACTGATAAATTCCGGAACAATACTTTTTAAATGAGCAACCAAGTCATTTTCTTCGTTTTCCTCTATAAGACCTTTAAATAGTGTGATTTGTTTTTCCAATTTGTAGTAATCTATCACCGGTACCTGCGCAATCATGATACGTGGGTGATGGGTAATTTTTACTACTTCAGAGTTGTTTAGCAACTCTTCGAACAATTTTTCTCCTTCCCTCAAGCCCGTAAATACTATTTTGATATCCTCTTCAACCTTCTTCCCGGATAGCTGTATCATCTTCTTGGCTAAGTCGACAATCTTGATGGGTTCGCCCATATCGAAGACAAATACCTCTCCCCCATTACCCATGACACCTGCTTCCAAGACCAACTGACAGGCTTCCGGAATGGTCATAAAATAACGGGTAATATCAGGATGCGTAACAGTCAAAGGTCCTCCTTTTTTGATTTGCTTCCTAAACAATGGGATCACCGAGCCATTGGAACCCAGCACATTTCCGAATCGGGTTGTAATAAACTTAGTATGCCTAGATCCATAATTTTTCTTTAGGAAATCATTCAAGGATTGTACATACATTTCGGCAACACGCTTAGTGGCCCCCATGACATTGGTTGGATTCACCGCTTTATCTGTACTGACAAATACAAATTTTTCTACATGGTGGAGAATAGCCAAATCCACAATATTTTTCGTACCCAAAATATTGGTCCGCATGGATTCCTCGGGATAGTTTTCCATCATTGGCACGTGCTTGTAGGCAGCTGCATGGAAAACAAGCTGAGGTTTGTGGGTGGCAAAAAGCTTTTGCATTTTTTTCCGATCTCGAATATCACCTAAAACAATTTTTCTCGGTGCAGCCGTATCACATTCATTAAGTTCCTGTTCAATATCATACAATGCTGACTCCGCAGTATCTACCATAATCAGTTCAAGGGGCTGATATAAAGCGATTTGCCTGCACAATTCCGACCCTATAGATCCTGCCGCTCCCGTCACAAGCACAACTTTCCCTTTCAAATCCTGCGCTATGCGTGGATTGTCCAAGGAAATCTGCTCTCTACTGAGCAAATCTTCAATTTTAACATCCTGAATGGCATTGGCATCGAGGTTTCCATTGATCCATTGATCTACGGGTGGCATGATACTCGTGTGAATATTCAGACGCAGACATTCGTCAATGATCTCACGCTTCCGGTGAACCGGAATATCCTTGATGGAGATGATCAAATCGGTGACCCCATATTTTTCTACCAAAAATTCCAGTTTATCCAATCCTAGATAAATTCGCTTTCCTAAGAGGATTTTTCCATTCATTTGGGGGGCATCATCCAAAAAAGCAACAATATCAAAAATATTGTCTCTATCCCGCATGATTACATTGTGAACAATAATCCCGGCCTCTCCAGCCCCAAAGAGCACAGCTTTCCTAGTCAAAGGAGAAGCTTCGGTCTTCCGCACGTAGACAAAGAGTTCCTTCACCACCAATCGGTAAAAGATCAGTAAGCAAAGAGATGTAAGGGATGAAATAATCAAAACCGATATAGGCACTAAATACGATGCCTCCAATACAAATTCAGCAAATAGATTGACTGAAATCAATAGGATAAAGGAATACAGGATGGTCTGGAAAATGATTACTCCATCCTTGAAACCCGTATGGCGCACGATCCCCTGATAGCTTCGGGTAATCAACATCATGATCACTACTGCCACCATAAAGACTGTACTTCCAAGGAAAATCCTGTTGTCTGTTACTACATCGAGTTCAAAATTGAACCGCGTAAGGTAACCAATTAGCCCTGCGATCCAAAAGACCACTGCGTCCAATACGCCAATGACCCATCTTGGCAGTATGGTTAATCGTTTCAAAAAGTTCATAAAAGTATGGCTGGGGTTTTAATAGTGAAACAAGTTTTCATATTACAACTCATCAATTTAAGTATGTTTATTGATATTTTAAAGCGAATTCAGAAATATTTGAAGCTAAAGCCAACACCTCCTTCGTGTCTTTTAAGACATTAGACTTGCCTTCTGCAAGCAGGCGTGAGACATTAGACTCGATTGAAGGATGAGGGATGAAGGATGAAGGAGGAATTTTGTGAGAACCTGCAATTTCCGTCAGGAAAAAGATCTGTGTGAATCAGTGAAGATCAATTTTTAGATCTGTGTTTAACCTAAATTTTCTGCGCTTTCTGTGGCTTCTGCGAGAACTCCTCGGTTTTCTGACCTCCCCCCCGCGGTTCTAAAGAAGATTGTTCCAAGCTAAAGCAAACGATTCAAAAAGGTTCTTAACTCCAATTTCCGTCAGGAAAAACATCTGTGAAAATCTGTGACGATCAATTTTTAGATCTGTGTTCAAACCTATTTTTTCTGTGGTTTC
>NZ_JBSZCK010000037.1:0-99322 GCF_054166905.1 Mongoliitalea sp.
CTATTAAGTCAACAACATTACCCGTGTCATCTTTTCCAATAAAAATAGTTCCACCAGAAGCATTTGCAAAACCGCAAATCCATTTCAGGTATTCATCCTTCCAAGTTACTTTGAATTCGATATTTTGAGATTCTGTCGTCATTACTAATTCTAATATTATTTTAGTTGCGAATTTAGCCTTTTTCCTGATTATATTGCCGGTATTTTGGGTTTCTACACTAACCGATAACTTATATGTCTGTCTGGAAAAACCAGACTTAGTTTACCAATTTTAAGAAATAAGTCTGGTTTTTCCAACTATAAATCTAAATCTTCTAAAGGACTTACTATCTGCTGAAGAGACTTCCTACTCACATGGGTATAAATCTCCGTCGTCTTACTACTATTATGACCCAATAGCTCTTGAATATACCGCAGGTCAGTGCCTCTTTCTAGTAAATGGGTAGCATATGAATGCCTCAACCAATGGGGAGTCACCGGCTTTTTTATCCCAGCTTTTTTTACCGCATTTTTTAAAACCTCAGCCAAACTTTTTTCACTGTAAGGACCACCATGTTGTCCTTCAAATATGTACTCTTTAGGCCTATAGGCTCTATAATATTTTTCTAGCTCTACAACCAATGGAGCAGGTAATGTGACCACCCGATCCTTTTTCCCTTTTGCTTGTTTTACCAAAAGCAAGCCCCTTTCTCTCTGAATATGCTCAAACTTTAACGCAATTAACTCTCCCCTTCTAAGGCCACATGCATACAAAAACATGAGCATCAATCGATGTTTTAAATTTTTAGGAGCCCCCAATATCTTGGACACCTCCTCTTTACTCAACACGTTTGGCAATAGCTTCTCCCTTTTCGGTCTATAGACTATTTCTGGATTGAATTTGATACCTCTTCTATTTTGAAAAAATAACTTGATGCCATTAACCACCTGATTCTGATAGGAACTCGAGTAACCTCGCGCTAAAATATATTCCTTATTAAATCTCTCCAGATCATCATTGACAATTTCCTCAATCAACCGATTATCCAAAAACCGTAAAAATATAGAAACAGCATCACGATAGGTCTTTACAGTACTGTCACTGTAGCGCTTATTCTTCATCCAAATCTCAAACTTTTTTACCTCTACTTGAAGTATTTCCGAAAGTTCAGGCAACTCAGGATGGACTTTAGGCAAACTTACCTTCTTCAAATTGGAATAGTCTAACCAAACTTTTCCCTTAAAAAAATCCATAAGCTCCGACAATCTGTTTTCATGGTAAGTCACCCACCAAACCTTCTTCTTCGTATCCCAACTACACCCTGGAAACTGCTTGACGATTTCCTTCAAATCAAAGTCATATGCAAACTCAATCCGAATGATGGGAGTTTTACCGAGCAAATCATTTTTCAAGACTAACGTTTTCATAAAAAAGAATTTATACACTAAAAATAACCTCAACTCCTCCCAAAAAAAAGCCTCAACCCCAACTTAAACGTTTATTTTGAAGATGCCACTAAGACTCGAAGGCACAAAATCAATGCTCAACCCTAATTAATCTAAATCAAATCAATCTTCAAACCCTTTTATCATTAAAATAAAATCTGCGTTAAATCCGCTTAATCTATTTTATCTGTGAGTAATAATCAATCGTTTTATCCACCCATACACCAAGTGCACCGGCAAACCCATCACCGTATAAAATGAGCCCTCAATTTTTTCTACTCCAACATAGCCAATCCACTCCTGAATACCATAAGCTCCCGCCTTATCAAAAGGCCTATAGCGATCTACATAATATTCCATCTCATCTAGTTCCAACTTACGGAAATAAACCTTTGCACTATCCATATCTGCATAAATCTTACCCTTGTAAGCAAATGCCACTCCAGTAAATACTTCATGTGCAGCACCCGACAAAAGCCGTAACATCTCCAAAGCCTCTTCTCGGGTGGCAGGTTTATTCAGCACCTTTCCACGTACCACCACCACCGTATCAGCTGCAATCAAAAGACTGTCCTCATCCAACTCTTCCAAAAAAGCAGCAGCTTTCTTTTTTGCTAAAAAGTAGGCTACATCCTCCACCGGCAACTCACTGGGAAATGACTCATCTGTATCCTTCACATGGACTTCAAACGGAATATCCAACCTAGCCAACAACTCTTTTCTCCTAGGAGACTGGGAAGCTAAAATTATCTTTCTACCTGCTAAATCTATCATACTTTGTACGCATCATAAGGAAACTCAAATTCCTCCTGTTTAACGGACGCAAATAGCAATCCGGATAATGTTTTGGGATAAAAATAAGTAGATTTTTGAGGCATCGTGTAGCCACTCTTACATACCTCCAACACTTGCTTCATAGGCACATCCTTGGTAATTAATGCCAATGAAGCTTGTCCTTGTGCTACCGAGGCCAAGCATTTATGCAAATTCCGCTCATACCGAATCTGTTCAGAAAATCGTTGCTCATCATAAGGCATCCCCAACACCTTATCCAAAAAGAAATAATGCAATACCACCAAATCTAAACCTTTGATCGTCTCAGGGAAATCAGCCTTCCAAGCATGATGGACAGTTTCTTTCAACTTGATTTTATACGCATGACCCTGAAAAACCAAACCAAAAGCCCATTTTTTCTGTAAAATGAGTTCGTAAATCTCCTCCTCATCATCAAGTTCCCGAATATCAAAAAACTCCGCTGCCTTTTCCAAAAGCTTCTCCTTATCTAAATTAGGCACATCCACCAAGCGGTGAGTTGGCAGAATCCGCAAATCCTTGGATGAGGCATTTGTAAAATACATCATGTGAAAATTATAGGCCTCGCTTCCTACGTGTCGAGGATTGGCCTTGGTTTGCGCTTTTCTGTACTGTATAGCGCCCTCGTAGCGATGATGCCCATCTGCCAATACAATCGATTTATCCCCCAGCACTTCCAAAAATCGCTTGATCGTAGGCACATCATGGATGACAGCTAACACCTCTCGTACACCTTGATAATCCTCCAAATCATACAGAGGGTACTTAATCGCCTCATCCATCAAGGGCTCCAACTGATGCAAGGGATCCTCATACAAGCCATGGGTAGCACTGCTTTGAAACTGGCTTTGCTCCAGTAATTCGATGCGGTCGTTGACGGATTTGGCAATGGTATTCTCATGCCTAAGCACCACACCTTCATCCCAATCATACGCTTTGATCTGTGCTATAAACCCCTTACGGCAGGACTCCTCCTCCTGACCGGGAAATTTGAAATATTGGTAATACACATAGATTCCCGGAATAGGATCCTGAGATAAGATACCCTGCGCTTTCCAACGCTCCAAGGTTTCGGCTGCCTGACGGGCAGGTTGCTCCCCTAGAGGCACGGTCACGTGAATACTGTTATAAGGTTGTTGATAAAGCGCCTTGCACTGCTTGTCGGAGACCACGTCAAAAAGAGGTGAGACCAACTGCCCTAGTTGGTCTCTGTAAGTCTCATGATATCTCCAGCCCTTAATCGGTAAAATTTCAGCCATTAGATCAGCCTGTTTTTCCACTTAGTTCGGTTTGTACCTGCATCACTCTTGAGCTGCAGCCTGTTTTTATGTCTGTCGTACAATTCAACCCCTACTGCTGCTAAAAGTTTCAACTCTTCCTCAGTCCATTGAATATCAAGCTTATCAGGAGTAAAATATTTTTCAACAAACTTAGTATCAAACTGACCGCTCTTAAACGCCTCGTGTCCCAATACAAAACGGCAAAAGCTAAGGGTAGTCTCTATTCCAGTAATGTAATATTCGTCAATTGCTTTGATCATCTTTTGGATAGCTGCATCTCTATCCACATCATGCACAATCAACTTGGCAATCATCGGATCATAATAGATAGGAATGTCCATTCCCTGCTCAAATCCATCATCCACACGCACACCCTCTCCTGTCGGACGGATATATGTCTGCAATCGACCAATATCCGGCAAGAAATTATTTCGTGGATCCTCCGCATACACCCTAACCTCCAATGAGTGTCCATGGATGGTCAAATCCTCTTGCTTAAATGGCAAAGGATTCCCCTCAGCGATAAGCAACTGCTCTTTGACCAAATCCTTTCCTGTGATCATTTCTGTCACAGGATGCTCTACCTGCAAGCGGGTATTCATTTCCAAGAAATAGAAATTAAGCTTTTCATCTACAATAAACTCCACTGTACCCGCACCATGATAATTGCAAGCCTGTGCTACCTTCACGGCAGCTTCTCCCATAGCTTTTCGCATTTCAGGGGAAACAACCGCAGAAGGAGCCTCTTCTATGACCTTTTGGTGCCTTCTCTGAACAGAACACTCCCGCTCAAATAAGTACACAATATTCCCATGCAAATCTCCCAACACCTGAATCTCAATATGCCGAGGAGATGTAATGTATTTTTCAATAAAAACAGCCCCGTCACCAAAAGCTGACTGTGCTTCGGAAATGGCACGGTTCATCTGTTCTTCAAATTCCTCCTCATTCTCCACAACCCGCATCCCTTTACCTCCGCCTCCAGCAGAAGCTTTGATCAAGATCGGATAACCAATCTCAGCAGCTTTGACTTTTGCCGAAGGAATATCAGAAATCGCATCCTCCGTACCGGGAACCATCGGAATTCCATAAGCGGATACCGCATGCTTAGCAGCCAATTTACTCCCCATAACTTCTATCGCTTGAGGAGAAGGCCCTACAAAAATGATCCCCGCATCCGTCACTTTTCGTGCAAAATTGGCATTTTCAGATAAAAATCCATATCCAGGATGTACTGCATCTACGCCCAACTCTTGACAAACCTCAATAATCTTATCCGCCAATAAATAGGACTGATTGGATGGAGGAGGACCTAGACAGACCGCCTCGTCTGCAAATTTCACATGAGGTGAATGGGTGTCTGCTTCAGAATATACTGCAACAGTCTGAATACCCATGGCCTTGGCCGTACGCATCACCCGAAGGGCTATCTCACCCCGATTGGCTACTAAGAGTTTTTTAATTTTATTCATATGGAGGATTTTTCCGCTTACAAAAATCATTTCTTGCGAAGTAAATAAATAATCGGCATTATCTAAAACTATCCGAGTCATGAAGAGTTCATTTCCTGCTAATCGACATATATGAAAAAGAATTATTGTAAAAACCATCCGGATGAAATACCAGCGGTATTTTTGCATGGCTAAACTTATTGTATTACTTTTGAGCGGTTTTTTCCCTCAGTTTGGGGAATTTGAAGTTGTAATCATCTAAAATCGAAATACCTTGGATCTATTTGCAAAACTGAAAACGAATTTGGGCCCATTGGGCAAACATTCTGAATTAGCAGAAGGCTACTTTGCTTTTCCAAAATTGGAAGGAGAGATCGCTCCCCGCATGAAATTTAAAGGAAAAGAAGTATTGACCTGGAGCTTAAACAATTACCTCGGTCTTGCCAATCACCCTGAAATCAGGAAAGCTGATGCGGATGCTGCTGCCAAATGGGGCGCTGCATACCCCATGGGAGCTAGAATGATGTCTGGACAGACAGATTTGCACGAGCAGTTGGAGAGAGAGTTGGCAGAATTCGTAGGAAAAGAAAGTTCTTACCTTCTAAATTACGGCTATCAGGGAATTCTTTCGGTAATCGATTCTGTATTGGACAGAAAAGATGTAGTGGTATATGACTCCGAGTGTCATGCATGTATCATTGATGCATTGCGCATGCATTTAGGTAAGCGTTTTGTATTCCCTCACAACGATATCGAAAACTGCGAAAAACAATTGCAGCGTGCTACCAAACTTGCCGAGGAAACAGGCGGTGGCATTTTGGTAATTACAGAGGGTGTATTCGGGATGACCGGTGACCAAGGCAAGCTCAAAGAAATCGTAGAATTGAAGAAAAAATACGACTTTAGACTGCTTGTAGATGATGCACATGGATTTGGAACCATGGGAAAAACCGGTGCAGGTACAGGAGAAGAGCAGGGTGTACAGGATGAAATCGATTTATATTTCTCCACCTTTGCCAAGTCCATGGCTTCTATCGGCGCATTCATCGCAGGTGATGCAGATGTTATCCGTTTCTTGAAATACAACATGCGTTCCCAGATTTTCGCCAAATCCCTCCCAATGCTATTGGTAGAAGGTGCATTGAAGCGTTTGGACATGTTGAGAAGCCAACCTGAATTAAAAGATAACCTTTGGAAAATCGTCAATGCCTTAGGTGATGGCTTGAGAGAAAAAGGATTCTCTACCGGAAAATCCAATTCTCCGGTTACTCCAGTAGTATTGAATGGTACTGTGGGTGAGGCTGCTACGCTAAGCAAAGACTTAAGAGAGAATTACAATATCTTCTGTTCTGTGGTTATTTATCCTGTAGTACCAAAAGGCATGATTATCCTCCGATTGATCCCAACCGCGGTTCATACCTTGGAAGATGTAGCCGAGACAATCGCCGCATTTGAAGCAGTAAAAGACAAGTTGGTAAGCGGTTACTACAAGACAACCGAGCTTGCAATGTCCTTTGGTGAATAAAAAACAGCAAAAAAAACGCTAAGAGTGTTGTTTTAGAAACATTTTAGCTATATTCAACCGAAAATAAACTTATCATCAACCTTAAAAATTAACTTTTATTATGAGCAGATTTAGCGAAATAAAAGATCTTATCATGAGCCTAGAGGGCGACTTCGACAAATTCTACAGCAAAGGAAACCAAGCTGCTGGAACTAGAGTTAGAAAAGGCATGCAAGACTTGAAAACCTTGGCTCAGGACATCCGCAAGGAAGTTCAAGACATGAAAAATGCAAGTGAATAATTGAATCCTACATTAAAATAAAAAAGGTGGCCTTCGGTCACCTTTTTTATTTGTCCAAAATCTCCTGTAAAACACTCATTAGCTCCCAAAATAAAATCCAACCTGCTTTGGAGTTGAGCCCTTGACAGGTTGGATTAGATGTATGTGTATCAATTACTGCTCAGTCGATAAACCTATCGCTGAGGCATAGCTACACTTACTTCAAAGGTATTGTTGCTGCGATTGACATCTGCCAAACGCATGCTTGGGTCAATTTCAACGCTTTTTATTTGAGAAATCGGCTTATTTAAAACCACATCTTTGGTATAATTCGTCCAAGGCCACTTTTCAGTCATGACACGTTTTGGCATATCGGCTTCCTCGGGCTTTTCTCCTCTCATAATAACCAAAGGCAGATAAATCATCTCCTGACTTCCATCCACATATGTCACCACCACATCCAAAGGCATAGGCATATACCCTACTCTTTCTAAAGTGATTTTGGTTTGATCTCCTTGTCCTTCTACTGCTTTCACACCATAATCAATGGTTTTGGTAGAAGCAATGAAATAATCATAATACCAATCCAATTCCAAGCCACTCACACGTTCAAAAACCCGCATGACATCATGGCCTGTTGGATGCTTAAATTTCCAATCATTCCACAAGCGCAACATCGCCTTATTGAAATTTTCTTTTCCGATAACATACGCCATTTGCTCTACAAATACGGCTCCTTTGCTGTACACAGCAGGACCGTAAGCAGAGTTCAAATTATAATGATCAGCATGCGTAGTCAACGGCTCTTCGTTACCGGATGCTGCCAATCGGAAATACGAACGATAGCTACCATCTACCACAAATCCATTGGCTTTTTGGAATACCGCATCCATCACGATATCCGTACCCCACGTAGTGAAACCTTCATCCAGCCAAGCCTCAGAAGACTCATTAAAGCCCAACACTCCATAATACCACATGTGGATCATTTCATGCACAGTCACACCAACCAAGCTGCGTAAATTTCTATGACCAGTGATCAAAGTAGCCATCGGATACTCCATACCACCATCTCCACCTTGAATCACAGAGAACTGCTTATACGGATATTCACCAAAATTAGCCGACATAAAAGCCATAGCATCTGCTGTGTAGCCTTTCAATTTCTCCCAGTTTTCCTCAGTTTTATCTGACTTGATATACAAGAAATGTAACATAGGCCCATTCTCCATCTGCACTTTTTCATGCGTAAATTTAGGATCAGCCGCCCACATAAAATCATGTACATCCGGAGCTACAAAATGCCAGGTCAAAGTTTTCCCTGCGGGCTTTCGTACAGTCACACCAGCGTCCTGATAGCCATGACCGATTTCATTGGCATTTTGCAAATAACCCGTACCCCCCAAAACATAGTCCTTATCAATGGTGATTTTTACATCAAAATTTCCAAAATTTCCATAAAACTCACGGCCAATATATGGGTTGGCATGCCAGCCTCTAACATCATATGCAGCCATTTTAGGATACCACTGAGCCATTGACAAACGCACACCTTCGGCACTATCCCTGCCTGACCTTCTGACCTGCAAAGGAACCTGTCCTTCAAATTCCATTTCAAAAACAACGGTTGTGTTTGGCAAAATTGGCTCTACCAAGTCCACCTCTAATATGGTTTCCTCATGATGAAATTTTACCGGCTTTCCATTCATCGTCAATGAATTGGCTTTTAATATTCCGATCTCATCCGGCTTTAAATTGAAAATACGGTCACCCACTCTACGATCAGGATCTGGAATGGTACGGCTACGCACATCCATCATGCTGTTCGGTTGAAACGCATTGAAATACAGATGATAAAATACCCGCGTCAAAGTGTCGGGGGAATTATTGGTGTAATGCAGCTTTTGGGTCCCTTTGAAGGTATTCGTAGTGACATCCATGTCCACTGCCATTTCATAATCGGCTTTCTGCTGCCAACGCTCCACCTGAGCCCATACCTGCAAGGAAACAAACCCAGCAAGAAGCACCGTCAGCGTCGCTAGCTTTGTGATTCTGATCATATTCTTAGGATTTAATTTTTTTTTGAAAAATAAAGCAAAAAGTCATACCGCCCAAACCTCTCATGAAATATGCTTCTTTTCAGCCCTCTCTCTTCCATTTATCAATAGCTTTTTCCCTCTATGGGAAAATTGAATGGGATTAGTTTTCAAAATACTTAATTCATGTACAGAAATTAACCAATCAGCATGAATAAACAACTACTTACCAACATCATGAAACGCTCATGGACGGGAATGCTCTTAATGACATTCTTACTTACAGCTCCATTCTACGGGATGGCACAAGTGGACATGAGCCAATTTTCGGTCATGAAAGCCCGCAGCATCGGCCCTGCCGGTATGAGCGGTAGAATCACAGCCATTGCCGCAGTAGATGACCAACCCGAAATCATCTATGCAGGTGCCGCATCCGGAGGTATCTGGAAATCCACCTCAGGAGGCATCACCTGGGAGCCGATCTTCGATGAAGAAAAGGTCCACTCCATAGGTGCAATCTCCATTTATCAAAAAAACCCAAACATCATCTGGGTGGGTACAGGTGAAGGTAATCCACGAAACTCCCTCAATTTGGGATACGGGGTTTACCGATCGCTCGATGCAGGTAAAACCTGGGAACTGATGGGCTTGGAAAAAACAAGAGCCATCCATCGAATCATAGTGCACCCGGATGATCCCAATACAGTTTTTGTAGGTGCTATCGGTTCTCCTTGGGGTGAACAAGAAGAAAGAGGCGTCTACAAAACCACAGACGGTGGCAAAACATGGAAAAAAATCCTCTACATCGATCAAAAAACAGGGGTGGGTGAAATGGTCATGGATCCAAATAACCCAAATAAGATTTTTGTCAATATGTGGGAACATAGACGCTATCCATGGTTTTTTAATTCGGGAGGAGCTTCCTCAGGTTTGTTCGTCACCATTGATGGAGGTGACAACTGGAAAAAGCTGGATGACAAAAACGGACTTCCTAAAGGAGAATTGGGAAGAATGGGCTTAGCGATTTCCAAAGCCAACTCTGATAAAATCTATGCTTTGGTAGAATCTTCAAAAAATGCCTTGTACGTTTCTTTGGACGGAGGGGATAACTTTAAAATGGTCAACGATAAACCGGAAATCGGAGACAGACCATTCTACTATTATGAAATTCACGCAGATCCACAAAACGCAGATAGAATCTACACGCTGTATTCCCGTGTGGGCATGAGTGAAGATGGTGGCAGAAGCTTTACCCAATTACTCACTTACGAAGGTGTACACCCAGACCACCATGCCTGGTACATCAACCCCCACAACCCAAAATTGATGATTGACGGAAACGATGGTGGGTTAAACATCACCAGAGATGGTGGCAAAACCTGGTACTTCGCAGAAAATATCCCAGTAGGTCAATGGTACCATATCAATGTGGATAATGAAGTTCCTTACAATATCTATGGTGGACTCCAAGATAATGGAAGCTGGGTAGGTCCTGCCTATGTTTGGAGAAGAGATGGTATCCGCAATACCTATTGGCAAGAAATCATGTTTGGAGATGGCTTTGATGTAGTCTCCGATCCTGCCAATAGCAGATTTGGATATTCTATGTCCCAAGGTGGCAACTTGGCTAGATTTGATAAAGAGACCGGGCACAAGCGCACCATCCGTCCAACACACCCTGACAAAGACGTATTCCTACGCTTCAACTGGAATGCTGCCTTGGCACAATGTCCACATGATGATGCGACTATTTATTATGGTAGCCAGTTTTTGCATAAGAGTACAGATCGTGGAGAAACATGGGAAATCATCTCCCCTGATTTGACTACGAATGATCCTGAAAAACAAAAGCAACAAGAAACCGGTGGATTGACATTTGATATCACAGGCGCCGAAAATCATACAACCATACTTGCCATTGCTCCTAGCCCTATTGATCCAAATGTGATCTGGGTGGGAACGGATGATGGCAATGTACAAGTGACCCGTGATGGTGGCAAAACCTGGACCAATACATCTTCTAAAATGCCCGGATTCCCGAAAGCAGGCTGGATTCCTCAGATCCAAGCTTCGAGATATGATGCAGGGGAAGCATGGATTGTAGCCAATGACTACAGAAACAATGATTTCTCTGCCTATGCCTACCGAACCAAAAACTATGGAAATACTTACGAGCGCATCGCAGATGACTCCAAAGTTTGGGGCTATACCCTGTCCATCGTACAAGATCCTGTAGAACCCAATTTAGTATTTTTGGGAACTGAATTCGGCTTGTATGTCAGCTTTGATAATGCCAAAACTTGGAATCAATGGAGACATGGCTATCCAAGAGCGAACTCTACCTATGATATGGTCATTCAAGAGCGTGAAGCAGATTTGGTTATCGGTACTTTTGGTCGCTCTATCTATGTATTGGATGATATCCGCCCTTTGAGAGCTTATGCAAGCAACCAAGGAAAAGCACCTGCATCAAAAATTACGGCTATTCAACCATCAGATGCTTATCAAGCTGAAATCCATCAGCCACACGGAGAGCGATTTGCCGCCAGTGCCAAATATGCCGGAGAGAACAGAGCCTTTGGTGGAAGAATCCACTTCATCATCAACGATCCGGGTAAAGAAAAGCTTGACACTGTCACCGTTGCCATCTTCAATGCTGAAGGTGAGCAAATCCGTACACTAAAAACCATCCCTCAACAGGGGGTAAACCGTATGATTTGGAATCTGGATAGAAAGTCTGCCGCAGATACTCCTATGGGAAGAGGTGGCCAAGGAGGAGGTCGTAGAGGCTTCTTTGAAGCAAGCGGTGGCCCTGCTATCCCCGGTACTTACAAATTGGTAATGAGCTATGGAGGCGAAAGCAGCGAAACTTCTATCAATGTCTACGGAGATCCAAGAATTGAGGCTAATCTTGCTGATTTGAGAGCAAGAGAAGCATTTATCAAGGAAGTAGAAATGTTCGGTGCAGAAGTCATGAAAGCCACCCGTCAATTGGATGAGGCAAGAAGCACCATTGATAAATTGATTTCTTACGCTGGAAATGATCAGAGTCCTGAAGTGAAGGAATTGATCAAACTAGCCAATGAAACCAAGAAAGGCTTAGACAAAACACGTGAGGCATTCTATGGCCCTACACGTGAGGGACAAGGCATCGTACGTAACCTCTACCCTACTACCATGAGTCGCTTGTTTGCTCCAAGAAGCTATGCAAGCTCTTCCTATGGCAGACCAGGTCCTACAGAGCAGCGTCTGTTTGACCAAGCGAAAGAGGCTGCTTCGGAAGCTATGGAAGTTTGGAAATCATTTATGGAAAATGACTGGAAAGCATTTGTAGAAAAGGCCAAAAATACACCGATAGACATCTTTCAGGAAAATTAACTAGTTGATTAACTAGTAGTAATCAAAAAGAACCGTCTGCGAGGACGGTTCTTTTTTTATATGCTAGTGCGTTAAAACTTCTCCTCCACCCCCAAACCAAACAAGGCAAAATCATACTTCACAGGATCTAATGGATCAAATTCCCGCAATCGCTCTGTGAGCTCCATAGCCGTCAACCAATCTGTTTGCTTTCGTTGGATCAATCCCAGTTTCCTGCCTACCCTATCCACATGAAGATCACATGGACAGACCAATTGTGAAGGTTGTATGGTATGCCAAATTCCAAAATCAACCCTAGAAGGATCTTTGCGGACCATCCAGCGAAGAAACATATTGATCCGCTTGCAAGCGGCTTTTCTTGCAGGAGTGGCCACATGCTTTCTAGTACGGGCAGGCGCATCTTCCAAAGAAAAAAACAACTGATGAAAATTGCCAAGCAAGGTCTCCATACAATTTACATCATCACTGTAGCCAATGGTAAATGCTTGCTCCAAAGACTCATGCTTGCCATAAAACCATCTGAAAAACTCAACAAAATACAGGGTATCAATATCATTGAAGGTACGATGCTTGAAGGCAAGTAGCTTTTTCAAATCCGTCTCTTGATGATGCATTACAAATTCATGCGGAGCAAAATCCATCAATCCCATCAACTCTTTACACTTGTTGATGATCGTCTTCCGCTGTCCCCAAGCCAAGGTAGCTGCAAAAAAACCGGCAATTTCTATATCCTGCTTTTTGGTAAACAAGTGGGGAATGGAAATCGGATCAGGCCCAATAAAATCCAGCGTATTGTATTCTTTGTACTTAAGTTCTAAAAATCCGTGGATATCCATAAATTAAATAGCCACACTGACTTCTCCCCCCTGAATACCATCAAACCATTTGAATTGAAGTTCTTTTTGTTGTACCTCAGCAACGTGCCAATCAAAGCACTTAATATTGGTAAGTACCGTCAATGAATCCTCATCAGGATTATACAGACAGATATCAAAATCAGGTAAATCTTTGGAGTCCGTGGCATTCCATTTTTCCAAAATCAATCCAGTTTCAATAAACTTCACTTTGGATCCAAAAATATAATCATGAAGCACGGAGGGCACTCCGTCCTTTCTCCGAATCTGAAAACCTGTTGGTCCAAACATGATTTGCTTAAAAACCTTTCCTTCCAATAAGCCATTGGTACCGGGTAATTCTTTCCAATCGCTAACTACTTCTTCCGCAATTTCCTTGTTCCCTCTCAAACTTGCTAATAATCGGGACAAAGCCGAAAACAACCAAGTAACCGCAATCAAGAGTACCCCAAAAGTGGCTAGAACAGGATAGGAAACCACAAAAATGAGGTTCCAAATAAATTTGAAAATATGATGAAAGAAGAGTTGTACTTTATTCATGCTGCACTAATCCGAACCCCAAAGGTACATGCTACTCAAGGGAAATCAAAACACAGGTTAGAGTCTTAATAAGAAACCTCCACAGGAAAACGGGAATTAACTGCCCGTAACTGATCAAATGCCGCCTTGGAAAGCTTAATCAACAATCGACTATTATCACCTGTATCTGGCAACTTACCAACCACACGTGCAAAAATCGTTACATCATTTTCTTCATTGCGTACACGCATGATCGTCCCGACAGGGGCAGTTCTGTGAAGCACAAGGTACTTCTTATGATTGCCTGTCCCATCGATCACCTCAGCCAAGCCTGTCTCACGGATATCTTTGAAAGAAGTATCAGCAGTACCAGATGCACCTTCGGTTACTACGCGGGCATCTACGCGCTCATTATTGACTTTTACAGGTACAGTAGCTTTTACCACAGGCACTTGATCTGAAGAAACCATGGTCCTGCCTACTTTTAATTTTTGACCAGCTTGCAAATTATTGGATGACAAGTTATTCCAAGAAATCAAATCATCCATGGAAGCTTCATACTTACGAGAAATAGCAAATAACGTCTCTCCTGGCTCTACTGTATGGGAAATCCATTCACCGGGAACAGTAGCTGGAATGGTACCCGTTGCAGCTGACTGCCTGCTCTCTGTTCTTGGTGCAGGACTTGTCTCCGAAGTTGCCGGAGGTGTCACCGCAACAGGTGGTGGCGTATTTACCTGCTCATTGGCTCGTGCCGGAGTTGTACTCGCGGGAGGAGTTGTCGGAGTAGAGGCAGTTGGTGCCGCAGGAGTTGGAGTTGCTTGAGCTATAGCAGCACCTTTGATCACTAGTGCCTGGCCAACACTTAGATCTGAACCCTGAAGATTATTCCAGGATAAAATATCGCTAACAGAAACATTATATTTTCTGGAAATAGCAAACATAGTCTCCCCTGCTGCCACTCGGTGAATTTGTTCATTTGGCGCCAAACTAGCTTTGGATACGTATGGTACACGAACCCTTGACCCCATTTTTAAGCCATCTTGGAGATTCTCATTGGACTGAACAATGTCATTTACAGCCACCTGATACCTTCTTGATAATCCAAACAATGTTTCTCCCTGCGAAACCTGATGGATGATAAAGGTCTTATCGCCGACCCGCTCAATTCCGATGGAATCCACCAAAGCAAGGGAAGATGCCTGTACAACAACAGACGCAATTAAAAATAGACCAATAAGGATAAGGTGTCTCATAAGATGGTTTAATTTCATGGCTACAAATTTCAGATAAATTTTATCATTTACAAGAATGAAACCACTTTGTTGGCTTTGTTAATTTTTTCTCAGTTTTTTCAAAGATTACAAACGATTGAGTGAGAAAAAAAGTTAAATCATTGGAATCTTGCACAAGCAAATCAATAATTCCTATATTGAAATTCAAAATACACAAGTCATGAAATACCTATTTTTCGTTTGCCTCGCTTTCTTCACCACCCTGATTATGAATCCTGCACTCGCACAGGAGGTAAATGATAGCACCCAGACAAAAAAAACTGTCTTTACTTTTAAAATCGATGACAACATCGATCCGCGGATGAACCGGAAGGTGAAACTTGCCTTAGAAGATGCAATTAAAAAAGACGCGGATCTTGTCTTGATTGAAATGGATACCTATGGAGGTGCCGTCAATGACGCCGATGATATCCGAACCATGGTCATGGAGTTTGAAAAACCAATCCACGTTTGGATCAATAAAGATGCCGCATCAGCGGGAGCCTTGATTTCCATCGCCTGTGATAGCATTTACATGGCTCCGGGAGCAAGCATAGGTGCTGCCACGGTAGTCATGGGAGGAGGCGGTGACGCAGCACCTGACAAGTATCAGTCTTACATGCGATCCATGATGCGCAGTACAGCTGAGGCCAAAGGAAGAGATCCGAAAATTGCAGAAGCTATGGTGGATCAAAATTTAGAGATTGAAGGAGTGACAGAAAAAGGTTCTGTCATTACATTCTCTGTATCGGAAGCCATCAAAAACGGATTCAGCGAAGGGGAAGCTAAAAACAAGGACGAGGTTATGAAACTATTGGGAATTGAAGAGTACGAATTTGTTGGCTACGAAACATCCAATGTGGAGAGCATCATAGCTTTTTTCCTCAATCCCGCTGTGAGTGGATTTTTGATTTTAGTAATCTTCGCAGGTATTTATTTTGAAATTCAGACGCCGGGAGTTGGCTTTCCTTTAGCTGCCTCCATTACAGCCATTATTCTCTATTTCATCCCCTATTACTTGACGGGGCTTGCAGAAAATTGGGAAATTGCAATATTCATTGTAGGAGTCATCCTCCTGCTCGTAGAAGTATTTGTCATACCCGGTTTTGGGATTTTTGGAGTTTTGGGCATTATTGGTATTCTGACAGGTCTTACTTTAGGAATGATCCCTAACAATGCTTTCGATTTCACTTTTGTACCTACTGGAGATCTATTTGTTGCGCTCCTGACAGTCATTCTGGCTGCCATCTGTGCCATAGGGCTGATATTCTACTTTGCTCCTAAAGTCAATCAATGGCAAGCCTTCAGCTCCATAGCTCTTGCAACTACTCAAAAAAGAACAGAAGGCTACTCCTCCACACTGTATTCCAACGATTTGATGGGAAAAGAAGGAATCGCCCATACCCGACTGATGCCAAGTGGAAAAGTGGTAATTGATGATGAGGTGTATGATGCCTACTCCAGAGGTGAATTTATTGATAAAGGGGAAGCCATCAAAGTAATCAGCACAGAAGGCACTTCACTCAAGGTCAAAAAAGCATAAAGAAGGTCGACATGAACAAATTATTCATTGCCTTCGCAGCGATCATTTCTTCCGGTATTTTCGCCTTTGCGTATTGGAGTGAATGGATCAGTTTGCGCTTTGGAGAAGGAAGTATTCCAGAGATTACAGAGGACTTCACCCCTCCCTACTATTATGCATCCACTGAATTGTACCAACAAGTTCTACTAATTTTCGCATGCCTATTCTTACTGATTTTTGGGTTTGCTATCGTTGCAGTATCCAGAAAAAAATGGGGGCAAGTCATGTTCGCATTTAGCATCAGCATGCTCTGTATTTTAGCGGTAATGATAAACGGTGCCATTAAATAAATAATGTACCTTTGCAGCATGGAAATAACAAATAACACGGTCGTAGGTCTAACCTACGAATTAAAAGTCAGCAGAGAAGCCGACGAAATCGAATCAGCACCTTTTAGCGTGGAAGTACGGGATGAAGAAGATCCCTTCTATTTTTTGTTTGGAAACAGTGGACTTCCCGAAAAATTTGAAGAGCTACTAGCAGGAAAAAAACAAGGTGAGGGCTTTTCATTCACACTTCTTTCTGCCGACGCTTATGGAGAGGCAGACGATGAGATGATCATGGCCATCCCAAAATCCCAATTCAGCTCCGAAAGAGGCTTTGAAGAAGGAATGTTAGCAGAAGGCAACTTTTTACCTTTGATGGATGAAAATGGTTATCCTATGCAGGCCAAAGTATTAAAAGACCTGGGAGAGGAAATCCTTTTGGACTTTAACCATCCCCTAGTTGGCTTTGATTTACATTTTGAAGGTGAAGTCTTAGAAGTAAGAGAAGCTACCACAGAAGAGCTTTCTCATGGTCATGTGCATGGAGAGCACGGACATCAGCATTAAGCACATACTTGAGCATAACTATGAATTCCAGTATTTACGAGACTTTAGGAGAGGAAAAAATCCGCTTGCTCGTCAAGCACTTCTACCTGCATGTCCGCGAAGAACCGGAACTCAGAAAATTATATCCGGATGAAGACCTCAGTGGGGCCGAAGATAGGCTCTACTGGTTTCTTCTCCACGTTTTTGGTGGACCTCACACCTACTTAGAGCAACGAGGGCATCCCATGCTCCGGCGCAGGCATTTTCAATGGAAAATAGATCAGCATATGCGGACGATTTGGATGGACTGCATGCTCCGTGCGATGGATGCGGTTGAAATGGACACCGAAATACGGGAAACATTGATGAATTACTTTGTCAAAGTTGCTAACCATATGGTCAATTCCTAAGATGTTTTTATTGAGAAAAATCTACACAGGCTACGCCCTAATCCTCTTTATACTCACCTTCCTGATCCTATTCCCGCTGTTTTTGGCAGCAAGTTGGATCCCTGGGATGCAACGATATGGGCGAAAGGTCAACCAATTTTGGGCAAAAGTATATTTTTCGATCATCTTTATGCCAGTCAAAATTGAAGGACGAGAGCATATCAAAAAAGGACAGCCTTATGTGTTTGCGGCAAATCATTTTTCCTACATAGACATTGCCATGATGGGATACATCCCAGGAGATGTCGTCTATATTGGAAAAAGCTCCATTCGAAAAATCCCTCTATTTGGTTACTATTTCAGGAAGCTACACATTGCTGTGGACAGGCAGAGTGCCAAAAGCCGTGGAGCAGTTCTTATTCGTGCTAAGCAACACATCGACCAAGGCAGCAGTATTGTAATTTTCCCCGAAGGAGGGATCACCACAGGAGCTCCTCCACACATGAATCGCTTCAAAGACGGTGCATTTACCATGGCGATTGATAAACAAATCCCGGTGATTCCTGTCACCTTATCATTTAATCATTTAATTTTGCCTGACGACGGGAAGTTGACCATGAATTTCAAACGAGGAAAATTGGTCATTCACTCTCCCATCGAAACAAAAGGTTTGACGAGTGCTGATACACCCATTATTCGGGAAAAGTGCTACGAGGTCATTCAACAACAGCTATGGTTCGATAATGGACTGGCAGAAGCAGATAAAACACCACTAGAATTATGAAAGTAGACGTAAATACCGTAAAAAAAATCGCACATCTCGCGCGCTTGGAGTTTGATGAGGCAGGCTTGGAAAAAATGAAGCGTGACATGACTCAAATCTTGGATTGGGAAGAACAGTTGAATGAGGTAGACACAGAAAATGTAGAACCCATCACCACCATGTCCTCAGAAGTGAATGTCATGCGGGAAGATGTAGAAGGTGAACACCTTTCGCATGAACAGGCATTGAAAAATGCTCCTCAGAGGGATTCCGATTATTTCCGAGTACCAAAGGTTTTAGAATAATGTCCGCACAGACACCTCAAGAAAAAGATATTCGTTTCTTCAAAGGCCTTCCCTTCTTCTTTGTGATTACGGGAGGGCTTTTTCTCTTGTACAGCTTATGGTTTTGGGATAGAGGAATCTTCCAAATCCTACCGGGAGTTTTTGCAGAGTCCATCTATGTCCCCTTGGATTACGTTCAACTAGGCTTGGAAATCTTTCCGATGCAAGTAGAAAATTTCATTCTTTTACAAAGCTACGAATCTCTTCCTCCCCTAAGTTTTCCCAAACTTTCCCTACTCTGGGGCACCATCATTTGGATTTTGCTAGTATTGATTTCTTCCTTACTCAGTACCTTCAAGCGAACTCCCTTTATCATCAGCATGGGTGTATGGATGGCCATATTATCCATCTCCGGTATCAATAGCTTGAACATAGGTGGGATATATAGTAATTATGCCTTGATTTTGTTGTTGCTTGGCTGGGTAGTTCCTTTGGTATACATCAATTTTTATCAAAATCACTGGACACTTATCCAAAGGTTCGCATTGGTATTTGCCTCTGCTACCTTGACCCTTGTTGGCCTGATTTATTTCAGCGAAATGCCCGCAGCAGCCCTACTCATTGCTGAAAACTTCACACTTCCTGCTGTGGCCTTGAGTGCTATTTTCCTCCTGCATATTGGACATGCAATCTTTTCTGGTACCACCATTTTATTGCTGAAATTGAATAAAGGTGTTCAGCTAAAAATCACCTACCACCTAGTAGTATTATTCATTATTTACTTTTTATTGGTGTTTATCACCCTACTTGATTTGTTGGGAGATGTAAACCTTCCTTTTCCCATAGTTCCTCCTCTTTTTCTCTTTTTTATCGCAGGGATAACTGGCTTTTTTGTGTACAGAGAAAAAATTGAACAGACGGAGCAACCTTTTCTAATACCCTTCATTGGAGAAAGTCTTTACTTAACCTTCTTTGCAATTAGTCTCTGGACTTGGGGAAAAGCTATATTTACAGAAAATCAACCCTATATTGATTTCTTCAACCATATATTCCTTTATGGGCAAGTAGCTTTATCCTTACTCTTTTTTGTCTACCTTCTAGCCAACTTTACGGGGGTATTAAACAGCGGAAAAGATGTAGAAAAAATCATCTTCAAGCCTCAGCATTTTGCCTATTTTCACATGAGAATTGGAAGCGTGATGGCTCTGGGTATTTTGGCTGCTCTTGGAGACACCATCATTATCAATCATATTATTTCCGGTTCCACCAATCAGGCAGCTGATTACTACTACCAAGCAGAACTGCCCAAACAAGCAAGTATTCTCTACGAAAGTGCTTGGATGCAATACCGAAAAAATGACAAAGCCAAAAATGCGGCGGTACACTTGTTATTAATGGATGGCAATAAGAGAGCGGCAATCGAACAATTGGAGCAAAGCATGGACTTCAATCCTAATGTACCCAATCTTTTACTACTAAGCAAGCTACTTCATGAGCGGGACAAAGTGTTTGAGGCTGTCTTTTATTTAGAAAAAGGGTTGAGTCTTTTTCCTGACAATATTTACTTAAAAAATAACCTTGCCCTACTTTTATCCAAATTGAATAGACCAGCGGACGCCATCGGTCACTTACAAACTCATGCGGAATCTAACCCTGTGTTCAAAGCTAATCTAATGGGTTTGAAGGTAAAGCATCAGCGGGATGAAGTAGAAATAGTTACAAAAACAACAGACCCTATCTTTCAGATTAATGAATTGGCTGCAGCCAATAGAAAGGGGGATTTATGGGAAGGTGAGCTTTCCTTAGGTGATCTATCTTCTAATTTTACCATCCAAACTGCCGGAATCAGGAATCTCTGGACCAATCAACCCAAGCAAACACTAGGCCAAGATATTGCGCTGATCGATTCTTTGATTGCAGCTACAGAAATTACATTTCATGAGCGGAATCTTCGGGATAGCCGGGTTATCCGATTGTATCAAGGGCGGGATATTGCCGAAACCTTAAAGTATCTGGTTGGCAATGCGGGAATATTTTCGGGTTCGGCGGGATACTACCATCAATGGAGTGCCATGGTTTTAGCAGGTCAGTTGGATTTGGAAAAAGCAGCTACCGATATATTAGTGGCCGAAGAGCGCAATGTAAGTGATTTCAAACCTCATCATTTGGCGATTCTTTACTTTGGAGACCGCCCGATTGATGCCATCCGCATCCATCAAAAATTTGATATACCTTTCCCTTCTTGGATGAATTGGGGAGGTGATGGAAAACTGGAAGACAATCCCCAGGTGCAGTATTTTCAAGCACTAAAAAATTTCCACGTCAAGCTCGAAAAAGAATGGATGCAGGACCTTTTAAGTATCGAACAGTCGCTATTGCAGGCCTCCTTTGCCACCCATCTTTTGGTTCATAAAGCACATGCATTGAAGGCACCCCATGTAGCATTGATGGAAGAAATAATCAGGAATGAACCCGCAATTCCTATAAGTAACCAAGAAATTCAGGAATGGATAGGTTTTGTGACAAATAGAGGACCGGATTTACCTGAAATCAACTTCTTTGCTCAATATCTGAAGCCTGAACTCGGTTTGGATAGGAACCCTTATTGGACTCCACTCATCCTTAAGAGTGTAGCTAATACATCAGATGATATGGAACGCTACAGTATCCTGCAAGATGCCAAGCAATTCAATAAAGACCCCATACTTTGGATCGCTTACATCAATCAAGCAAGAAAAATGGGTTTCCAACAATACGCTAATGATGCACTGCAAGACCTGGGGACTTGGCTAGATAAAGCTGAAGTGGAGCAATTATTAGAAGAATTTATCCAATAAAAAAACGTCGGAATTTCGAAAAACTAGAACAAAAAAGGGAGTCAACATTTTTTTAGCAATGTTGACTCCCTTTTGTTTGATAGCTATCCGCCTACAAATTACAACTGGCAGAAAATTTCATTCTTCAAATTAAACCTTACGGATCCAGCCGTGAGTATCAGTTACTTTACCGTACTTGATAGCATCCAACTTTCTCAATACTTGACTAGAGAAGGCATCTTCATCTTTAGCTGGTAACTCATAATCTGCACCATTGACATGAATCTTCGCAATATGAGCAATGGTAGCCGCAGTACCGGTCCCGAATGCCTCCGTCAACTTACCTGCTTGTAATAATTTCTCTAATTCACTCACCGTCATAAAGCGCTCCTCTACGACATACCCCATTTCTTTGGCCAAAATCAACACAGATTCACGGGTAATTCCTTTGAGAATAGTCCCTGTATGCGTTGGCGCAGTGATAATGGTGTCGTTGACTACAAACATCACATTCATGGTACCTGATTCTTCTATGTTTTGATGTGTTTTCCCATCAGTCCATAGCAATTGATCATAGCCCTGCTGTTGAGCTAACAAGGCTGGATACAAAGAAGCAGCGTAATTCCCTGCTGCCTTAGCAAAGCCTGTTCCTCCTTCTGCCGCTCGCGTGTAGGTTTGTTCTACTTTCACAGATACTGGTTTGGCATAATAATGACCAACAGGACAAGTGAAAATCATGAAAGAATACTTCTGAGAAGGTCTAATCCCTAAATAATCATCCGTAGCGAATACAAAAGGCCTTACATACAATGAGTATCCTGGCTTTTGAGGAATCCACTCAGAGTCGATCTCCAATAATTTATACAAACCTTCCATAAAAACTTCCTCCGGCACTTCCGGTATACACATGCGCTGTGCAGAAGCATTGAGTCGCTTTTGATTGGCATCTGCTCTGAAAAGCAGTATTTCTCCTGCATCGTTTTTATAAGCTTTCATTCCCTCAAAAACAGACTGTCCATAATGCAAGGTAGCATTGGCTGGATTGAGGCGTAAAGGCTCATAAGGAACAATCCGAAGATTGGTCCACTCTCCATTTTCGTAATCGGCCACAAACATGTGGTCACTGATGGTCTGACCAAACAATAAATTATCGAAATCTGTCTGGGCTAATTTTGACTGAGAGGTTTTGGTAACCTCAATGGCTAATGCTGTTTTCATGGGTTAATTCCTCGGCTTCCAAGTTACCTCATCCACACCCAACTCTTGGGTGATCTTTCTTCCTAATACAAAGAGGTAATCGGAAAGCCTATTTAAATATTTCACAATTAATTCGTCTACGTGTTCCTCCTCCATCAAAGAAATCACGCAACGCTCGGTTCTTCTACAAACTGTTCGGGCAATATGACAAAAGGAAACCACTTGATGGCCTCCCGGAAGTACAAAGTTTTTGAGCATGGGCAAACCTTCCTCCATAGCATCAATCTCCTGCTCCAACAATTCCAAATCTCCTTCCAATAGGTCTGGCCGCTTCACATTGTCTTTACCCGGTTCGGTAGCTAAAGTAGCACCTATGGTAAACAGACGATCTTGAATTTCCTTTAATACAACTTCCCGCTTTTGATTGACTTCCTGATCTCTCAGCAATCCAATATAGCTGTTCAACTCATCTACGGTCCCGTAAGACTCAATTCTAAGATTGGATTTCAATACTCTTCTACCACCCAAAAGTGAAGTTGTACCTTGATCACCTGTTTTCGTATAAATCTTCATGCTTACCTCGTTCCAAATTTTCCGCAAAATTACACATCTTCTTGGATAAACTCAGAAGAATTACATGATGGGTTCTAAGGTCACTCCTCTGGTTGGGTTTGGATTGATAGTATCGCTTTCAACCAAACCATCTTTCAATCGAACAATTCGATGTGCATAATGTGCGATATCATCTTCGTGTGTCACCATGATAATGGTATTCCCTTTTTGATGCAACTCATGAAAAAGCTCCATAATACTGTAGGAAGTTTTGGAGTCCAAGTTACCTGTTGGTTCATCAGCCAAAATAATACTCGGATCATTTACCAAGGCACGTGCAATAGCCACCCGTTGACGCTGCCCCCCTGACAATTCATTGGGCTTGTGTCCAACCCTATCTGCCAGTCCAACATTGGACAAAGCTTCAAAGGCACGCTCCTCTCGCTCTGATTTGCTGTAACCTGCATAAATCAAAGGTAAAGCAACATTTTCCAAACAAGAGGCTCTTGGCAAAAGATTAAAAGTCTGAAAAACAAATCCAATTTCCCGATTCCGGATTTCAGCCAACTCATTTTCCGTCATGTCCGACACATTTTTATTATTCAAAATGTATGTGCCAGCCGTAGGAGTATCCAAACAACCAATGATATTCATCAAGGTAGATTTTCCTGAACCCGAAGGGCCCATAAAAGCAACATATTCTCCTTTATTGACAGTTATGGATACTGATTTTAATGCTTGTACAATCTCAGCACCCATTTTGTAGGTCTTTTGGATATCGGTAGTCTCAATGATTTTTTTCATGCTACAATCAAATAGTTGGAATTCATCAAATATAGTTCATTATAACAGCCTACGAAAATATTTTTTGAATATCCTGAGCCAAAAGCATTGCCTGCCACTTTGATCTGCTAAAAATCAACATACAAACTGTAATTTCTCTAAAAAAACCATTAGAAATGTCTGCTTCTAGACAATCAAATACAAGGATGTACAAATCCCTGTCCATAAAAAACACCATATTTGCAGCATGATTCCAGAGCGATACGCCTTTCTTTCCGAACCATTAAATTTTCCCGAGTTCAATTTTGAGCTAAAAAATGAACAGGGAAAGGTGTATATCTATGATGCTTTGCGCAAAAAATCCTTGGTACTGACTCCTGAGGAATGGGTCCGCCAACACATGATTCAATACCTCATTCAATTCAAAAATTACCCTAAAAGCCTGATTTCTTTGGAAAAAGGCCTCACCTACAATCAACTCAACAAACGCTTTGATTTATTGACATTTAACCAAGAAGGCAAACCCCATGTGCTGATCGAATGCAAGGCTCCCGAGGTTCAGCTTACAAAAAAAGTAGTCAATCAAGTAACTATCTACAATCAAAGTATTCAGGCCAATATCATTGGAATATCTAACGGTAAGCAGCATTTCTTTTTTGAACTGAATAAAATTGAAAACCGCTACGTTCAGTTAACTGATTTACCAAATTTTGTTTGACAAAATTGTGACATTCATCATATTTTTCGTTAATTTTAGCCAGCATCTTACGGATATAACCCAGCATTACTGATTATGAAAGTACAGCAGAAAGCCACTCCTTGTGAACTCTGTCTCAGCCGAAAATTTTCCCTCTTCGCAGGTTTAGGTGAGCAGCATCTATGCCACCTATCGGATAGCAAGAACTTCATTACGCACAAAAAAGGTCAGACATTATTCTATGAAGGCACCAAGCCTTTGGGAGTATTCTGTATCAATGACGGAATCGTCAAAGTATATAAAACTGCCTCCAATGGCAAAGATCAAATCATCCGATTGGCTAAGAAAGGAGATTTCTTGGGATATACTTCTCTCTTGGGAGAGGAAGCCTACTCCAACTCGGCTACGATAATTGAGGACGCCAAAATCTGCTTTGTTCCAAGGGAATCTTTCCTTAAAGTCTTGGCAGAGGACAACGATTTTCACAGAAGAGTGACCAAAGCTATTTGCTCAGATTTGGGTGTAATGGAAGAAAAGTTGACCGATGCCACTCAAAAATCCATTCGGGAACGATTGGCTTTTACCTTACTTAAACTATCCGAGTCTTATGGATTGGATGGAGAAAACAGTGAAAAAATAGACGTGATGTTGACACGGGAAGAAGTTGCCGGATTGGTCGGCACTGCTACTGAAACAGTAATCCGACTACTTTCCGAATTCAAGAAAGACGAACTCATTGCCTTTGAAGGTAAAAAGATCATTGTCTTGGATAAAAAAGGCTTAGCGAGAATTTCCGACTTCTACGGATAATACAAACAACCACCATCTATATAAAACCTTTTAGCAATTCCGCTGAAAGGTTTTTCTTTTGTACCATAATTAGCAAATACGATGAACTTTAAGCGGGGATGGATTTTAACTTTAGTACTTACTGGGCTATTACAGCTAAGCGCATGCGGGCAAAGTACAGCGTTCAAAATGATGCTTTCCACGTTTTACGATAGTGACTTCCCTACTATTTTACCTAAGGAAATAGCGGATCTAAATAACCCGCTTCTGCTCGACACTAGAGAAAAGAAGGAATTTGCAGTTTCCCACATGAAAGGAGCCATATTGGTAGGGTATGATCATTTTTCACTGGCAAACATTCCAGAGAAAGACAAAAACAAACCCATTGTCGTATATTGTTCTATTGGAGTTCGAAGTCAGGATATCGGTAAACAATTAAAAGCCGCAGGGTTTACACAAGTATACAACCTCTATGGAGGTATCTTCCATTGGGTCAATGAAGGCAACCCCGTCTACCAAGGCAACAAACCAACCAATAAAGTCCACGCTTACAATAGAATCTGGGGGGTCTGGTTAACGGAGGGTGAGAAGGTGTATTGAGGGGAATGAACAGTTAGCAGTGAACAGTGGGATAGTGAAAAGTGATTAGTTATAAAGCGATTAAGTGATTAGTGATTAAGTGATTAAGTGATTAAGTGATTAAGTGATTAGTGATTAATTTATGAAAAATACTGCTGGTTGGCTTTTAACCTACCAATTGAATCAAAATTTAGAAATGAAATTGAAGTGAATTTGTCAAGTAATATACCCATCAATTGCCGTGGGTTTTAACCCTCGGAAGAAGGGATTTGAATAGGGAATTTATGGAGGGATTCTCCCTTTTCCAAAGTTTAGAACTTTGTAAAAGTTTTCTTGAGTCTTATGTCTTGGGTCTTATGTCTTGGTTCTTGAGTCTTGTCTCTTGATTCTTGATTCTTGTGTCCTATCTCCCATTTCTCCTACACAAATCGCCCTGCTTGACTCTAATTATTCATAGTACTTCGCACAAATCTGAAATCTACCTTCTAAAATCTAAGACCAACATGCTCAACTACGTACAACTTTTATTCATCCTTCTGTTTGTTCCGGTAGCTTGTGGGAGTTCAAAATTGGGTTTGGAAGGAACTCAGCCTCCTACACACGAATTGTGGAATGTACTTTTGAAAAAATATGTAAGCACGGATGGAAAAGTGAATTACCAAGGATTTATCCAAGATAAAGACAAATTGCAGGTGTATTTAGATCAATTGAGCAAGCAAGCCCCTGACCGCAAAACTTGGTCGCAAGATGAACAGTTGGCTTATTGGATCAATGCATACAATGCCTTTACTGTCAAGTTGATCATCGATAATTATCCCCTCAAAAGCATCCAAGACCTACAACCCAGACTGAATATCCCTTTGGTCAATACGGTATGGAATTTGGAGTTCTTTGAAATTGGCGGACAAAAAGCCAGTTTAGATGAAATTGAACACAAAATCCTCCGGAAAGAATTCCAAGAACCACGCATTCATTTCGCTATCAATTGCGCGTCTTTCTCCTGCCCCATACTCCTCAACGAAGCCTTCACAGCTGAAAAACTGGAGCAACAATTGCAAAAGACTGCGGTGGACTTCATCAATGATCCCAAACGTAATCGCATCAGCAGCAATGCGGTTGAGATTTCACAAATTTTTTCCTGGTTTAAGGGTGATTTTACTAAAAATGGCAGTATCATTGATTACTTAAATCAGTACTCCAAAATAAAAATCAACCCAAAAGCAAAGGTTTCACACCTCACTTACGATTGGTCTCTCAATGAATAAATCGCCCTACGTCATCATTGGAAATGGAATTGCAGGAATTACCTGCGCTAGACACATCCGCAAATATGATGCTGAGGCTTCTATTCTGGTGATTTCAGGTGAATCCGAACACTTTTTCTCCCGCACCGCACTCATGTATATATACATGGGTCATATGCAATACCAACATACCAAACCTTACGAGGATTGGTTTTGGGAAAAGAATCGTATCGAACTCAAAAAGACATGGATTACCTCCATTGATACGCAAAACCAACAACTTATCAGTGATCAAGGGGAGCAGATTCCCTACGGAACATTGATTATTGCCACCGGCTCCAAGCCTTTGACGATAGGTTGGCCTGGAGAAAATCTCCAAGGCGTTCAAGGCCTGTATAGCCTACAAGATTTGGAAAGCATGGAGGCAAATACCCAAGGTATTCAACGTGCCGTTGTTGTTGGCGGGGGATTGATTGGAATAGAAATGGCCGAAATGCTCCAAAGCCGAGGGATTGCGGTGACCTTTTTGGTACGGGAAAGGAACTTCTGGGACACCGTACTTCCCACTGAGGAAGCCCAGTTGATCAATAGACACATTCGCGCACATCATGTTGATTTACGCCTCAGTACCGAATTGGGCGAAATCCTAGCAGACGGCACCGGAAAGGTTCGTGCCATCAAAACCAAGGATGGAGAAGAAATCTCTTGTGAATTCGTAGGCTTGACTATTGGAGTCACTCCCAATATAGGTTTCCTACAAAACCATTCAGACATCCAAACCAATCGGGGTATACTCATCGATTCAATCTTTCAAACGAGCGTACCGGGTATCTATGCCATCGGGGATTGTGCCGAATTTAAAGAAGCTCCCGGGCCTCATCGAAAAAACATCGAACAAGTATGGTACACCGGTAGAATGCACGGGGAAACCTTGGCGTATAATCTTACTCATGGACAAAAAGTATCCTATAAACCAGGAATTTGGTTTAACTCTGCCAAGTTTTTTGATCTGGAATATCAAACCTATGGCTTTGTCCCCAACAAAATTCCCTCCACCTTGGACACGTTTTACTGGGAAAACAAGGCTGGGTCAGTAGCCATTCGGTTTGTTTATGATAAAAACGTGGGAACCATCAAAGGAATCAACTGCATTGGGTGGCGCATGCGTCATGCCTATTTTGATAGAGCAATTGAAGAGGGTTGGCTCTTTGAAAAGATTCTCTCCCATTTGGACAAGGCCAGTTTTGATGCTGAGTTTTCAAAAAATCACACCTCAGCGCTAATACAGGCATATAACAGCAGTAAACAAAGAAATGTATCCTTACCCAACAAAGGATTTTTCCAACGACTTGTAAAAGCATTTTCATGAAAGCTATCCAAAAACTAGGAATCGGACTTTTCTGTTTGGCATTGGCATTTTTCAGCTTTTTGCCTTTCATAGGACAATATACGCTGACAGCAGACCTGGTAAAATCCAGTGTCAAAGACATCCATCAGGAGCAATTAGTGGAGATTTTAGAGCCCATGTACGGGCAAACCTATACTTCCAATTTCGCATTTATAGCAGATTTCAACAATTACTTCAACACCTACAATGATGCCTTAAAAGCCAATCAGGAATGGGATGCTGTGATTTGGGACAATTATGCCTATGCACTCACCAAAGCTGCTACCCAAAGCCCTGTGATAGAGCAACCTTGGTTATACATTGGCATCACCTTGGTTCTAGGCTCCTTGGGGGCTTTATTGTACATTCTCCCCCTTTACAAAGACAAACTTCCCGGCATCAAGCATGACGGCATCTATTTTTCTTCCATGAAATCAAGAGGATTATTGGGGATATTGACGGGAACATGGTTGATTCTATTCTATGTAGTTCTTTATTGGTTTCCCGAGTATTTGACCAATTTGGTCCTGATGGTTGACCCAATCAGCATGGCTATTTCAGGCAATCCTGCCAGTCAGTGGTTTTTGTATGGCTTGATTTACACCTTGGCAATTTTGGTTATGGGCATCCGTATGTTTAAAAAATACAAAGGAAATCCCTATCAGCTCTTGAGGACCTCTTCCGTTATGTTTTTTCAATTGGCCTTTGCCTTTTTATTGCCCGAAATCCTGGTTCTTTTCAATATGCCATGGCACGATTTTAAAAATATCTGGCCATTGGATTATTCCTTTTTCTACGATTACCGATTGGACGGGATGATCAGCTCGGGTGCATTGGGCATGTTTATGTTAGTTTGGGGTATCATCCTCATTGTAGTTGCAGTACCCTTACTGACGTATTTTTATGGTAAACGCTGGTATTGCTCCTGGGTTTGTGGCTGCGGAGGTTTGGCCGAAACCTTAGGCGATCCCTACCGCCAACTCTCTGACAAAACCCTCAAAGCTTGGAAAGTCGAACGCTACCTCATTCATGGGGTGTTGGTATTTGCAGTGCTCATGACAGCGGTTACCTTGATCAATTACTTCATGGAGTTTGAACTGCTGGGGCAAGCGACCAATCAACTCCACAGCATTTATGGATTTGCCATCGGTTCGGCTTTTGCAGGAGTCATCGGCACGGGTTTTTATCCATTGATGGGGAATCGGGTTTGGTGTAGATTTGGCTGTCCACTGGCTGCCTATCTTGGACTCGTGCAGCGATTCAAATCCAGATTCCGCATCACTACCAACGGAGGTCAGTGCATTTCCTGCGGCAACTGTTCCACTTACTGCGAAATGGGTATTGATGTGCGTTGGTATGCACAAAGGGGACAAAACATCGTGCGCTCTTCCTGTGTAGGCTGTGGAGTTTGTGCCTCTGTATGCCCTAGAGGAGTACTCAAACTGGAAAATGGTGAAGAAGAAGGTAGAATTAACGACCTTCCCATTATCATTGGCAATAAATCCATCACGATCAAAAATTAATGTTTGTACTATACATTTTTGTAGGACTCTATGCAGTAGCCATGCTGTTCATATTCCTGTACGGATTGGCACAGGCGGATTTACTGATTCGGTATTGGAGAAAACCGAATCAAGAACATACTAAGGCACTTCCTTCTGTTTCGGACTTGCCAAAAATCACGGTTCAACTCCCTATTTTCAACGAACGATATGTAGTAGAGCGCTTGATTGATGCTGCGAGCCAGTTTAACTACCCCAAAGAATTACTGCAAATCCAATTGTTGGATGATAGCACCGATGAAACATCAGAAATTATCCAAAACTGTATTCTAAAATATCCGGAAGTAAATTTCCAATACATTCATCGCCACAATCGACAAGGATTCAAGGCAGGAGCATTGAAAGAAGGGCTTGCTCAAGCATCAGGAGATTTTATAGCCATTTTTGATGCAGACTTTGTCCCTGATCCTAATTTTCTGTTGGATACCATTTCCCATTTTCAAGACTCAAAAGTCGGTATGGTACAATCACGATGGACACATCTGAACGAGGATTACTCCATTTTTACTCGTCTGCAAGCCTTTGCACTGGATGCGCACTTTACTGTAGAGCAGACAGGCAGGAATTTACAACAAGCATTTATCAACTTTAATGGAACGGGTGGAATTTGGAGAAAAAGCTGCATCATCGATGCCGGTAACTGGCAGGATGACACGCTTACCGAAGATTTGGATTTAAGCTATCGGGCACAGCAAAAAGGCTGGAAATTCGTATACAGGGAGGACATAGAATCCCCCGCCGAACTCCCTCCTGTCATGTCTGCCATCAAGTCCCAGCAGTTTCGTTGGACCAAAGGTGGGGCTGAGTGTGCTGCTAAACATCTCAAAAATGTCTTAAGCGAAAAACATAGCTTACATAAAAAATGGCACGCAACGGCTCACTTATTGAATGCTGTATTATTTATTGCTGTTTTGGTGGTGGCTATCAGTTCGATTCCTCTTTGGTATGGATTTTATAATGGATTATTGCCTACTTGGCTGCTTACAGTGGCCAAGATTTTCTTGGCTGGATTTATAATCGTCGCTGGTGTTTATCTCTCGGCAAACATCAGTTTAGCGAAATACAAAGGAGCTTCTATGCTTAAGTTTTTATGGGAGTTACCCTTGTTTTTGATGGTCAGCATGGGCCTTTCTTTACACAATTCACAGGCAGTCATAGAAGGCTTGACAGGAAAAAAATCTCCTTTTATCCGAACCCCGAAGTACAACCTTCAAAAGTCTGACAAGTGGTGGAGGAATCCATACCACTCCTTTAAAATTCCTTTCACTACCTATTTAGAAGCAGCTTTTGCAGGGGTTTTTGCTTGGATGCTCTACTTGGCTATTTCCTATGGTCAATTTGAAATGATCGTTTTTCACGGAATGTTGTTTGTGGGTTTTTCGATTGTGAGTATAGCGTCGTTCCTAAGCTATCGGTCCAATTGACCATCTCACACTTCAAATCTTAAGGCTCGCAGAAAGCGCTGAATCCGCGGAAAAATTGGAACACAGATTTTAAACGGGTTTATAGGATTAACACAGATCTAACCTAGCATCTCGAAAGCACTGTTCGCTTTTGTCTTGTCTCTTGTTTCTTGTCTCTTGTTTCTGATTCTAAACTCTCGTCTCCTGCTTGCAGCAGGCAAGTCTCGATTTTAAATTCATTCTTCCTTCCCAATGCTGGGGGTTAAAACCCACGGATGAGGGTGGTACGCCATTTCTCATTCTTCATTCCTAATTTTTCATTCACCACTGTTCACTACTCACTGTTCCCCCTCCATCTGCTTGGATTGCTCTCTGATCGATTCTACGTGGATGATTCGGAACAATTCTTTGATAAAATCAGGATTAAGATTCATCTGAACTGCCCACTCTGGCCGGGATTGGAACACCTTTTTCCAGCGATCGATTTGGAATAATGCCACATCATTCTCCTTTTTGAAGATTCCCGCTTGTTCGACTAGCTTCATTCGCTGACTTAAAGTTGCGAGCAAAGCCCTATCCACCTCATCAATTTGTTCTCGGATCAGCTCGAGTTTACTCTTGAAAATAGGATTTTCTGCAGAAGGGCTTGGGACATGTAGTCGGGACAAAAGTTCACTCAATGCAGCAGGGGTTACCTGTTGGGCGGCATCAGACCAGGCTTCATCCGGACGGATATGAGATTCAATAATCAACCCATCCATATCTAAATCCAAGGCCATTTGCGCAATCATCGGAATCAAATCTCTTTTTCCGCAGATATGGCTTGGATCATTGATCAATGGTACATGTGGATACCGCGTTTTCAACTCCAAAGGAATCTGCCACAGGGGACTATTGCGATACGTATGATCATTGAAATTGGAAAAACCGCGATGGATAGCTCCCAAGCGACGAATTCCAGCTTGATTAATACGCTCCAACGCTCCTATCCATAGTGCTAAATCGGGATTTACAGGATTTTTTACCAAAACAGGAATATCAACCCCTTTCAAGGCATTGGCTATTTCCTGGACAGTAAAAGGATTGACAGTGGATCGGGCGCCTACCCATAAAATATCCATTCCAAATTCAAGGGCTTTTTCCACATGGTAAGGCGTTGCCACTTCCGTAGCAAACTTCACCCTGTACTTTTGCTTGACATCCTTGATCCAAGGGAGGGCTATTTCCCCCACCCCTTCGAATGAATTAGGGCGTGTCCGTGGCTTCCAAACTCCTCCACGGATGACTTGTATACCTCTCTCCACCAATTCACCCACGGTGGTATCCAACTGCTGTGGTGTTTCCACACTACAAGGTCCGGCAATTATAAAAGGTTTATCGGTAGCAAAACCCCATTCACTCAAATGTATAGTATCCACAGCTCACATTTATTTGGATACAA
This sequence comes from Mongoliitalea sp., assembly GCF_054166905.1. Taxonomy (NCBI): domain Bacteria; kingdom Pseudomonadati; phylum Bacteroidota; class Cytophagia; order Cytophagales; family Cyclobacteriaceae; genus Mongoliitalea; species Mongoliitalea sp. The sequence continues at coordinate 33,095 of NZ_JBSZCK010000037.1, forward strand.
AACTAGCTTAAATTGAGTTTTGTTCCCATTCCTATTTGAAGATGGTATATCCAAGAGTCCACTCAAAGAAGTCAGCTCTCCCCTTATGGGCTTTGATGCTCAATCCTGTAAAAAGATTATTATCAAAACGATAACGAAGTCCTATGCGCTGATAAAACCAATTCCATTCATCATTAAATCTATTGCGATGAGTATAAATCCCCACACCCATAGGCGCGTATAATTTCTCGGTAAGCAACCATTCCCAAGAACCAAATACAGCAAAGGAATTAGCGTCCCAAAAAGAATTCTCCCGTGGTTCCTGCACGCGTGTCTCCCAACCTCCCGAATGAAAATGCTCCAAGCCTAGACCAAATCTATGCTTATAGGAAAACTCTCGTAATACATGAATCCCAGTTCCCATTTTGAAATGTTTGATATCCCCAACAAAATATTCCTTCACACCAGGAGCTATGTGAAAATGTATGGCAGTTTTTGGTTGATGCTTAGGTAGAGATGTATCAGTGAAATCCAAATTACTTTCCTTAGTCAGACGATATTGAACACCCAAAGAGAATGGAAACAGATTAATTCCGGAATTTGGTAAACTGGAAGCACCATTGGAAAAGTGTTTAAAACCAAATGTACTAGATAAAGCTGTACGATCAGTTAAGTTCACAGCAGCTCTGAAACCGAGGTGAACGTACACATTTCTGTAAGATCCAATAAATAGATTCAACGGGTTATCCTCTGGATCAAATGGATTGAAATTGTATGAAAGTCCATAGGATGCAAAATAACTGAATCGGACAGCCTGATGTCTTGGGAAAGTAAAAGGCATATTGAGGAAAAAATACAAAGCATTGGGTTCACCTACGTTAGCATTGTGAAAGGTAGAACTGTAAAAACCAACTCCAAAAGTAGGAAAGCGATAAACTTTTGAATACAGATTATCAGACCCTCTTCGAAAGCCTAAGCGAGCATCTACGCCAATGTAGGAAGAGGAATTCCTAATTTGCTCTCCAAAATCAGAGCCATTCCCGAGCATAGGACCACCCTCCACACTTAGATCAAGATATTTTTCAAATTTGCGTGATTTCTTTGGTTTGGTTAAGTCTATTTGTCCAAACACTTGTGTGCTTAAAATCAATGCACATGACAGCAAAAACAATTTTGACGCTTTCATGAATTTATCTTTGTTGATGAAAAGACGAAGTACTGCTTTTTTTATTCAGAAAAAAATGAAGCATGCAAATATCTTCTGAAAATAAGCAAAATCTTTCTTACAGTTCTTTGCCAAACAATTAACAAGTCCACGTAGTTTTTTGATATATTTGCGCCATAATTTGAAGCTTTATGCCAGTCAAACCCAAAATTTCTTTTGAGAATCTAGAAGTAGCTTTTGCATCCAAATCAGACGCTGAATTAAAAAAAATGTATCTGATTTTTGCCACAGTCAATAATAACTTGGCAGTCAATGTAGGCACAAAGCTAGCCAATTGGTCTTTTGCCCTCGGTTTACCCATAAAGGGAATCATGAAAGCTACCATGTTCGGGCATTTTTGCGGAGGAGAATCCATTGAAGACTGTGAATCCTCAGTAAAAAAACTGGCTGATTATGGAATTAAAACAATCCTTGACTACTCCGTAGAAGGTAAAGGTGATGAAGCAAGCTTCGAAGCTACCAAAAATGAAATTCTTCGTACGATTCATCGATCTGCAGGAGATTCAAACATTCCTTTCGCTGTGTTTAAAGTGACTGGTTTGGGTGATTTTGCGATTATGACCAAGATCCAAGAGAAGAAAGTATTGAGCACTGCCGAACAAGATGCCTACGACCGCATGAAAAAACGGGTAGACGAGCTCTGCAAAGCAGCTTTTGAAGCAGATACCAAAATCCTGATTGATGCAGAAGAGTCTTGGTTTCAGGATGTCATTGACGAAATGGCCTATGAGGCTATGAGTAAATACAATCGAGAAAAATGCATTGTGTACAATACCTACCAAATGTACCGTCATGATATGCTGGACCGACTAAAGAAAGCACATGCCGTAGCAAGTGAAAAAGGGTATTGGTTTGGAGCCAAATTGGTACGTGGGGCTTACATGGAAAAAGAGCGGGACAGAGCAGCTTCAAAAGGCTATCAAAGCCCGATCCAACCCACCAAAGAAGCCTCCGATAAAGACTATAATGCTGCATTGACATTCTGCGTAGAGAACCTTTCTAACATGGGATTGGTTTCTGGTTCACACAATGAACAAAGTAATCACTTATTAGCGGAGTTGATTGCGGAACATGGATACGATCCACAGGATGATCGGCTATACTTTGCACAACTGTATGGCATGAGTGATAACATTTCTTACAATTTGGCTAAATCAGGTTACAATGTAGTAAAATATGTGCCTTATGGCCCGGTAGAAAAGGTGATGCCTTACCTTTCCAGAAGGGCTGAAGAAAACACCTCTGTGGCAGGTCAGTCAAGCAGGGAATTTGATTTGGTCCGTAGAGAAATCAACCGAAGAAAAGAGGCAAAAGCGTAAATTCATACTTTATATAAATCATTTCCTAAAGGTCGTGAGACCTTTTCTTAATTAATCAGAAAATGCAATTACTGAGCGAACAGGAATTAGAACGTAGAAAAGACAGAGAAGAGTTGATGAAACTAGGGATCAATCCCTACCCAGCGGAATCCTTCCCCATCAATGTATCTGCACAAGATATTCATCAAAATTATGAGCGTAGAAAAAACGATTATAAAAACATCTCCATTGCAGGCCGCCTGATGAGCCGTCGCATCATGGGCTCTGCTTCTTTTGCAGAAATCCAGGACTCCACGGGAAGACTTCAGATCTACATCAGAAGAGACGATATTTGCCCAGGAGAAGACAAGACCTTCTACAATACAGTTTTCAAAAAGCTTTTAGGCATCGGAGATTTCATCGGTGTGAAAGGGTATATATTCACAACTCAAACAGGAGAAATTTCCCTCCATGTTACAGAGCTGACAGTACTTTCCAAGTCTGTCAAACCACTTCCTGTAGTTAAGCGTGACGACGATGGCAACGTGTACGATGGATTTACTGATCCTGAATTGCGATACAGACAGCGCTATGTGGACTTAGTAGTAAATCCAGAAGTGAAAAATGTATTCTTGACCCGTTCCAGAATCATCACCAACATGCGTAAATTCTTTGATGATCGCGGTTGGTTGGAAGTGGAAACCCCTATCCTTCAGCAAGTGCATGGTGGAGCTGCAGCAAGACCATTCAACACGCACCACAATACCTTAGACATGCCTCTTTACTTGAGGATTGCCAACGAATTGTATCTAAAAAGATTGATCGTAGGTGGATTCGATGGGGTATATGAGTTTGGAAAAATGTTCCGAAACGAGGGAATGGACCGTACCCACAATCCAGAATTTACCTCCATGGAAATCTATGTAGCCTACAAAGACTACGTATGGATGATGGAAATGGTAGAGAACTTATTGGAAAAAGTCACCGAGTCCATCCACGGAAAGACGGTAGTCACTGTGGGGGATAAGCAAATTGATTTTGCAGGACCTTACAGAAGATTGACCATGTTTGATTCCATCAAAGAATATGCTGGAGTTGATGTGAGTGAACTAGATGAAACAGGCCTACGTCAAGTTTGTGCAGACATGGGAATCGAGGTGGACGACAGTATGGGTAAAGGTAAGTTGATTGATGAAATTTTTGGACAAAAAGTGGAAGCTAACTTGATTCAGCCAACCTACATCACTGATTATCCTATCGAAATGACACCTCTAGCGAAAAAGCACAGAAGCAAAGAGGGCTTGGTAGAGCGTTTTGAGTTATTTGTGAATGGAAAAGAAATTGCCAATGCTTACTCTGAGTTGAACGACCCGATTGATCAGCGCGAGCGCTTTGAAGACCAATTAAAATTGGCCGCTAGAGGGGATGACGAGGCTATGGCTATGGATGATGATTTCTTGAGAGCTTTGGAATACGGCATGCCTCCAACTGCTGGTCTGGGAATTGGTATTGACCGCTTGACCATGTTGTTGACTAATAATTCGACTATTCAGGAAGTATTGTTCTTCCCTCAGATGCGTCCAGAGAAGAAGGTGAAAATTGCTTCGGATGAAGATTTCATGGCCTTGGGTATTCCAGCAGGTTTGGTTCCTGTCATCCGCGACATGAATATCCATACGATTGAGCAACTAAAAGAGATGGATGCAAACAAGCTATTCAACGATGTATGCGGACGAAGAAAAAAACTCAAGCTAGATGTCGCCAATCCTACTAAGGAAGAAGTAGAGAGCTGGTTGCAGTGAGAAGTTGACAGTGAGCAGTGAACAGTTGACGGTGAGCAGTTGACGGTGAACAATGAGGAATTAGAAATGAAGAATGAAGAATGAGAAAAAAAAAATGCTTCGTCAAAGTACTCATCTGAAAATCCTCTTCTATAATTTTAAAAATGGAGTGCTTTCCAGCGCTCCATTTTTTTATGTCTCATTCAAATTTTACAGAAATCCGTTTTTTCAATACCTAAGCTCCTCAGGGGAATGAAACTTTTCCAAAGTTCAAAACTTTGGAAAAGTTCGAATCTAGCATCTTTTCTCTTGATTCTTGTTTCTTGTCTCTTGATTCTCAGTACTTGGTACTTGGTACTTAGTACTTGGTACTTAATACTTGGCACATAGTATGCGCCTTTACCTACTTTTTCAATTCTTACAAATATTTTCCTAAAAATTGCTGTTTTCAAAACCACACTATCGAAATTTTGCAGTAATTTTAAGAAATTCACTTCTACAGCAACCTATGAATCTTCGATTAAACTCTGAATTTGGCACCTTAAAGGCTGTCTTGATGCACAGACCGGGCAAAGAAATAGACCGATTGACCCCTTACAACAAGGAATTTTTATTATTTGAAGATGTGCCCTACCTGGAGGCTATGCAAAAAGAGCATGATTATTTCACTGATTTGATCAAGCAATCTACGGGAGCTACAGTTTTCAGACTCCGGGAACTCTTAATGCAGGTTCTTTCGAATAAAGAAATTTTAGAGAGCTTGATGAAAGCTGCTTTATCCCGGACAGGCCAGGTTCATCTCTGTGAATATATCTTAGATAGACTTTCTACAGCTGAATGTACAACTGTATTGACAGCCGGAATCAAAGTACACGAACTCAAGAAAAAAATCCCGAATGCTCCCACAGGAGAATTGATGGATTATGCATTTATTATTCCTCCAAGTCCCAATTTATACTTTCAGCGGGACCCTATGGCCTTGACACCTGGAGGAATAATTTTCTCCAGTATGAACAAAGAAGGGCGTCAACGGGAAGCTGATCTCTTGCGTACCATTTTCGAAAATCATCCCGAGTTTAAAGAGCATGTTAACAGGCTTTACCCTATCAATGGTCATGACAATCCTCCAAGTATAGAAGGCGGGGATGTGATTGTGCTGTCCAAAAAGGCCGTCGCCATCGGGAATTCTGAACGCACCAATGAAAAGGCCATCTACCATGTCGCCAAGGCCCTCCTAGCAGAAGGAACAGTGGAGCGTGTCTATGAAGTACACCTCCCACAAAAAAGGCAATATATGCACCTAGACACCGTGTTTACCATTTTGGATGAAAACCTGGTCCTCACTTACCCAGATGCCATGAATGCTGTTTTACAAACCTCCTTATACACCCTAAAGGACATCAACGAAGACAAAGTAAATATTAGACGTCAGGTATTAAAGGAATCCTTATTAACTATATTAGAACGGGAGATCCCTCACTTGGAAATTCTTTCTACGGCAGACGGGAATCCAGATTATGCCATGCGGGAACAATGGTTTGATGGAGCAAATGTCTTTGCGATCGGACCTCGAAGAGTGATATCCTATAATCGAAACATCCATACGAATAGAGCCCTACGAAATATGGGAGTAGAGGTGTTGGAAATACCATCATCAGAGCTATCCCGTGGATTAGGTGGACCAAGGTGTATGACTATGCCATTAAGCCGAGCGAAGCTTTAGAAGTCAAAGAAGCTTCTTCTTCTGGAAACTTTCAAGTCTTGGAGCATAGCCGCATTGACTCTAATATCAATGTTATAAGAAGTAAATCTTCCAAACGGTATCCAGCTCATATCCAATCTCCAGCAATGCAAATTTCTGGAGATTCCTATCATGGTTTGGGTGATTTGAGCAGTCATAAAATCATATCCTCCGTTAAACTTCACCTTCCACTTCTCGGTCAAACTCACATCACCATTAAAGGTCATAGCTGAGGTGATATTCGCATCACGTCCTGGTTGGCGGTTATATGCAATATTATACCCAAAACCCAAATTCCATGGAATACTCCAGTCGATGTACATGGATGGGTCATTGACAATTCGGGTAATTTCATTTTCCACAAATTCATTCATTACACCACCTTGTTGCAAAAAGTCATTGGTTAAGTCTTCTCTCAATTCTCCAGGAGAGCGGTCACCACCTCGTGGATTAATATTTCCGTTTACGTTTAAAGTTAAATTACGAAGATTTCCGAGTCCTTGCCCAGCAGTCCAAGCCAATTCATTGATTCTCCTACCAGTCGTTGCACCTGTCTGAGGATTGGTTATCCGCTGCTCTGCATACAAATCAAAATTTCCAGAAAAGTTGAGCGATAATTTATCGTCAAAAAAGGAAGTACGTGTATTAAAATTTAATGGGGCAAGCTGAAAGGAATCCGCTGCAAAGTTGTAAGAGGTAGAAAAGTTTAAGGACTGTAATAAAGGGATTTTTTTGGTTTCAATTTTATCATCATCTGAATCCTGTTTGATTTTGGCTTCCAATACATTTCGGATATTGATAGCCAATGCTCTGGACTCCCCGAGTGGTGCTCCTGAAAAAATGAATCCCTGATGTCTAGAAAATAATTGCGTATTTCCTTCTTGATCTACCTGTACCTCCTGATAGAAGCCAAATGCTGGATTGGAGAAATCAGGGGTGTAATTGAAAGAGAAGGTTGGTTGCATGTGGTGCCTGATTCGCTCGATTTTCTTTCCTCTTTTGGGTGTATAAAAACCATAAATGTTCGTATTCAAAGAAAAGGAGGAGTTAAAGAACCCTACTCTATTAAAGCCATTTTCCAAAATCCTATCCACCCTATTTTCAACAGGGTTAAAATAGTAGTTAATCCGTTCGAGATACCATAATTCTGTATAGTTAGCAGCGGCTGTCCCTGTAAAGTGCTTCAATAAGCGGAAATTAGAAGAAACCGGAATGGTATGCCGTGCTCCATTATCCGCCTCACGTAGTAGCTGTGCAAAATTCTCCCGATTAAATGGGATGACATTCGGGTTTTGATTTAATCCTACCTCAAGCTCTTCCTGCTGAATCAATGCCGCACTTTGCACTCCAAATGGTGGAGTAATTCTGTTATTGATACTGTTTTGAAGATTGAAGTTCCAGGCAATATTCAAAGTCTTAATCGGCTCGATACGGGAGTTTTGAAAAGGATTCTGACGGTTCATGTTGACCGCAATATCCGGCAAAATGATATTTACCTCGTCGGTTTGAATATTTTGAGAATGCCGCATATTTGCTGACATACTAAAAGGCGTACCTTGGAATGTTTTACTGTAAGAAATATTTGAGGAAAATTCAGCCCGCGTATTCGCTGCGAAACTGACAGGATTGATGACTACGTTATTATAATTCGACGTACCTGCATTAACTGACGCTGAAAATCGTGAATTACCTCTGGACTCTGGAGAATGGTTCCAGTTGACCCAAACGGTATTATAGTCAATGGGATTCAATTCTGTTTCCGGACTTTGAAACACCTGGTAATCGATATTGAATCCACCATTGTACTTGTATCGCTTTTTATAGACGGTAGCTGCCTTTGCACCGTAGCCCCCTAAGGAATAAACATCGGCAGTCACACGGGTGTGGATATAATCATTGAAAGCAAAATAGTAACCGAAATTTCTTAAGAAAAACCCACGCGCACGCTCTTGCCCCCATGAAGGGAAGACAATACCCGAAGCTTTTTCATCCGGAGTATCCGGGATAATCCCAAAAGGAAGACCCGCTGGCGTTGGAATCCCATTGAAATGTAGATTGAATGGTCCTGTTACGACTTGTTTTCCTCGGATAGATTTGATTTTATTTGCGGAAATATGCCAATGTGGTTCGGCCAAGTTACAGGTGGTGTAATACCCTCTATCCAAGTAAATACTCCCGTCCTGATCTTTTTTGATGGTTTGTCCTCGCAGCAAACCATCCTGCTGCTCTGTCACCACATCTTTAATGATGGCTTTTTGGCTTTTGAAGTTGTAGCGCATTTCCTTTCGAATTTCGTAGGATGTGCCCCCCTCTTTAAAAATTGGATTGCCTTGGATGTTCCCTAAACTATCTACTACTCCAGAAGCAAAAATCTCATTTTTCTCCCAGTCCACGATGATCAAATCTGCATCCAAACGGATATTCCCATACTCAAACCAGGCCTCTTTGTGCAAGATTAACTTATTATTGACAAAGTCAGTGATGATGCTATCCTCTCCGTAATAATTAATTACTGTCTGAATATCACTTTTAGGTACTGTTTTTGTAGAATCGGCAAGAGGAACAGTATCTTGGGTAAGCTTGTCTAGAGAGTCTAAGGGAGAAAGGTCTATTGTCTGGGGATTGAGCACAGTATCAGGTGCCACAACCCTTCTTTCCAACCCCCGTTGATTCCTTTGTTGCGCATACGCTGCTGGACTAAACCAACCCAACAACAAACACGCTAACAAGCAAAGCCACTTATTCTGCACTGATAGATTTTGATTTGATTAAAAATTTCTAAAATTTGCCTTGGCAAAGTTAATAGTTTACCACGCATGGAACGCTTCAAAGTAAAAAATATTCTGCTAATTTCAATTTTTACGCTCTCTTTAGTTTTTGCGGGCTTTTCTCCTACAGGGAGTAAGGCTCCTGAATATCGATTAAAACGAGTGGTTATAGATGCAGGCCACGGAGGCAAAGACCCTGGCGCTGTAGGAGCTGTGTCCAAAGAAAAAGATATCGCCTTGGCTGTAGCCTTAAAAGTCGGTGAATATGTAAAGCAAAATCTTCCAGGCGTAGAAGTTATTTACACAAGAAATTCCGATGTCTTCGTGGAACTAAAAGAGCGGGCCAATATCGCCAATCGCAATAAAGCTGACCTATTTATCTCCATTCATTGCAATGCCGCCTCCAATAGGGCCGCTTACGGAACAGAGACTTTTGTAATGGGTACCAAGAACTTTGAAGCCAATTTCGAGATCGTCAAACGTGAAAACTCAGTAATTTTATTAGAGGACAATTACCAAGAAAGCTACGAAGGATTTGATCCAACCTCACCTGAGTCTTATATCATGTTTAATTTGACTCAAAAAGCGTTTTTGAGTGGAAGTATTTCCCTTGCTTCTAAAATAGAAAATGATTTTTCTACAAGAGTAAGCCGTACAAGTCGAGGTGTAAAGCAGGCTCCATTATATGTATTATGGACCACCTCTATGCCTTCTGTATTAGTTGAGTTGGGCTTTATTTCTAATCGGAATGAAGAAGCTTTTATGAATAATCAGCAAAATCAAGCTTACCTTGCTTCCGCCATTTACCGCTCTATCAAAGCATACAAAGAAGAAATCGAAGAGTTACAATAGGAAATGATAAAAACTAAGGATTTTCCTATTGTAGATGTGCTCATTCCCGCTTTCAATGAAGAGAGCTCCATTGGACTTGTAATCAAAGATATTCCCTCATACGTGCGTCATATCATTGTAGTCAACAACAACTCAAAGGATGGGACAAAAGCTGTGGCAACTGAGGCAGGCGCCATTGTGTTGGATGAATCCTTAATGGGCTATGGAAAGGCTTGTTTGACAGGAATGAGTTATTTGGGAAATCTGGAATTAGAACCAGATATTTTGGTTTTTTTGGATGGAGATTACAGCGATTATCCTGAACAAATGGACGGACTACTTGAACCAATCATCAAAGAAAATATAGATTTTGTATTAGGTTCACGCGCTAAAGGCAATCGGGAATCAGGCTCCATGACTATCCCTCAAGTATTTGGCAACTGGCTGTCTACTTCGCTTATGCGTTGGAGGTTTGGTACGACCTATTCAGACTTAGGCCCCTTCAGAGCGATCAAATGGGGAAAACTAAAAAGCCTCCACATGGTGGATAAAAACTACGGTTGGACAATAGAGATGCAAATCAAAGCTGTGAAGCAGGGACTTAGCTATACGGAAATACCCGTTGACTACCGTAAAAGGATTGGTGTTTCTAAAGTCAGCGGTACAATCAAAGGAGTTTTTGGAGCAGGCTATAAAATTTTATGGACCATCTGGAAATATCGATAACCACATAACTAACTATAGATCAATAGGATATTTGAAAAATTTTTTATAAGTTTCCTATCATTATCAACACTATGAAAGGAATATTTTTTTCTCTTTGCTGCCTGCTGATCGCAGGGTGTTTTTCCTGTAAAAGCAGTGAACCTACACAGCAAGCAATCAAGGAACCATTGGTAGTTCCCGAGCCCACTTCCGGGCCAGAGATCCTTATGGCTACTTTTTACATCAACCAACAAGATTCCTTTCAATTGAGTGAAGCATTTATCAACGTAGGTTACCTCAAAAGCAGCCCATCCATGCCGTCTTTTTCCTATGATGGAGACCTTCGGCTTTCTTGGCTGTCAGTGAATGGGCAAGTCTGTAAAGAAGAAATTATTTCCAACCCTCTTCTCAAAAAAGTAGAATATGTCAATGATATTGAATCGGGAAAAATCAGCGCAGAAGCTGTCGATCTGGAGGAAACCACCTTCTTCATTCGACAGCAATGGGACGATTGCTTTCATTCCATCCGGATAGAAAAGAAAGATGAGGAAGAATGGAAACTTATTAAACTTTTAACTTTTTCCAAACCACCAATCCAATGAAAACACTTTACAAACTCCAATTTCTGATGCTTTTGTTTTTGGCAAGCATTGTACAGGTTAAAGCACAGGTATTTCCAATGGAAACGATCGTATCCAACGGTTCACCGGACAAAATGGTGAATTTGATCATTATGGGTGATGGATACAAAGCAGCGGAGCAAGAAAAATTCATGCAGGATGTTCAAAAAAACATTCAAGGGATGTTTACCCAAGAGCCTTGGAAGTCACGGGCGCAATTGATCAATGTATATGCCATCAAAGTTATTTCCAATGTTTCCGGCGCTGCGGATAGGCCTTCTCAGCCCATAGATAATTATTTTGGAAGTTCTTTCAACACCTCAGGAATTGAGAGGCTCTTATACCCTACCCGTATCAATCGGGTTGTCAGTGTATTGAACAGCAATGCACCCTTTTACGACATTGGGGTGATCATGGTCAATGATGAGCGCTATGGAGGTGCAGGGGGAGCTTTTGCAACTTTTTCTACGCACCCATCTGCTTTGGAAATTATGATCCATGAGTTGGGGCATACCTTTACTTTTTTATCCGATGAATACTGGGCCGGAGATCAGTTTGCCCGAGAAACAGCCAATATGAGCAAAGACAATAATCCAGAGAGTAACCGCTGGAGAAGCTTTTTGAATGCTGGAGGAGTAGGTATTTACCCCCATGAAGAATCACCTTCATGGTTTAGACCACACAATAACTGCAAAATGCGCTTTTTGGGAAGGGATTTTTGCGCAGTCTGCATGGATCAACTCACTTCAAAAATAACCGCCCTAACTGCACCCACGCCTTTACGAGCTCCTACATCCTTTTTTGGAGCCGATAAACTGGAAATATTTGAAGGGCAAGAAGTCCGCTTTTTTGACCTCAGCAGTCAATCTCCTCAAAGTTGGTCTTGGGTCATCCCTGGAGGAAATCCTGAAATAAGTAGTACTCAAAACCCTACAATCACATTCTCGGAGGAAGGAAGCTATCAGGTTACCCTGACCACTACCAACAGTGAAGGAACCTCCACCTTTCAGCGAAATAATTTTATACTTGTCAAAAAAGATACAGAACCACCTGTCCTTCGAACACGGAACCCCATTATTCAGCTCAATCAATCGGGACAAGCAAACCTAACTGTCGAACAAGTGGATAATGGCACGAGAGACAATGTTGGCATCCGTGAACTAATACTATCCCAAACTGCATTTGATTGTTCTCACGTAGGTGTAAATGAAGTAACCTTCCGGGCTGTAGATGTCAACGGAAACGAGGCAAGTACCACTATTTCAGTTACAGTAGTGGATACAATTGTTCCTGTAGTTCGCACGAAAGCATTTACACTCATGCTAGATGAAGAAGGATTCGGTGTACTTAGAGCTGAGGACATTGATGATGGTTCTTCGGATAATTGCGGTATCGAAAGTATGAGCCTTTCTAAAACTGAATTTGGAAGAGCCGATGCCGGAGACAATACCGTCACCTTAACTGTCAGAGATGTGAATGGCAACAGCAGTAGCGCAACAGCAACAGTACGGGTGGATGTGATCCTTTTTGCAGGGCGAGAAAGTCACGAAGCTGTCGTCCTCTACCCTAATCCTAGTCAAGGATTTATACAGATTTCTTTCCCTAGAGTAATTGATCCTAGCTTGAAAAGTATTGAGATCATAGATGCTAAAGGAACACAACTTCGAAGTATACAAAGCTTCCCTACTTCAGGAAAAGTTATCCCAATTGACGTAAGTCATCTGGCAAATGGTTTATATTTACTCCAATTAACGAAAGAAAATCAAATCGAAACGCTTCGGTTTGTAATTCAGAAATAAAAACAAACACATGAAATACGCTGCTTGTGCATGCCTACTTGCAATCCTTTGGTCTTCCTGTACTCCCAATGCACGGACATCAGTAGACTTCGAGGAATGGGGGAATTACTGGTTTCAGGGAAAAGCGGAGATCTCCTCCTTCCAACTCAGTCAATACCGCTATGGAGAAAGTAGGGATGGACAAGCAGTTTTAATTTTCGTAACAGAGGATTTTTCAAGAAAAAATCAGGTAAAATTGGATAATCCAGGTGAAGCGGGAAAAGATAAAATCTCTGTTCTCAAAATGAATCAAACCAGGGACTTTATCACAGGAATTTATCCCTATCACATGATGCTATCTGCGTTTACACCAACCAAAGAATCGGCTCAAGGCATCAAATTTACGGCAAGTGTTCAGGAATGGTGTGGACAGACTTTTACCCAATTCAATCATTCCGGAAAGGGTAGCTACAAGGGTAAGTTGTTTTCTTACTTTGAGCAGGAAGGAGACCAATCAATAAGTCTAAATGGGCTGATGGAAGATGACTTGTGGAATTTACTACGTATCAACCCCAATCAAATCCCCTTGGGCTCATCCAAAGTAATCCCTTCGTTATTTTATCAACGTTTAAGCCATCAAGAGTTTAGCAGTGAGGAAGCATTTATCAGTATCAAAGATATTTCCGAGCGGAGAAGTCAATTGGAAGTGATCTATGCAAAAGGATTTAGAGAGTTGAGGATAGATTTTGAAAAATCGTTTCCCTATCAAATCATGGGTTGGGAGGAAGTGAATATCCGAGGAAATAATCAGCAAGAGGTCACAACTGCCAGGCGTATGGCAATCAAGACCACCGATTACTGGAAACTTAACAAAGTAGAAGACGAATACCTCCGGCGGGAATTACAATTGCAATGAAGGCTTTTCTCAATTGGATCAACCCGATTCTTTTCTTGATTCTTTTGCTGGGAATGGTTTATGGGTTAGAGCGCTCTGAAGCTTTTCCTCTTCAGGTTTACTTTGCATCCCTTTTTCTATTGTTTCTATATGCTAATTGGAAGGCAACAGAAATTGGTTTTAAAAGGCTATTGATTGTTGGCCTGCTAAGCCGATTAGTTTTGATTCCGCATACACCTACCCTATCGGATGATTTTTATCGATTTCTGTTTGACGGTCATTTGATATGGCAAGGCATTAACCCGTATGCTTTTCTTCCTGGGGACACGCTGCATTTAATTACTGAGGAACATGTGCCTTTTATGCAATTATTGCTAGATGAAATGAATTCAGCCTCCTACTATTCTATTTACCCACCCTTACATCAAGCTTTTTTTGCATGGGCTGCATTAGGAGGAGAATCCTTGCTTGGGAACTTGGTTTTATTACGAATCCCCTTGATTTTAGGAGAAATTAGCGTTGCATTTTTACTTTGGAAACTCCTCCCCTTATGGGGTCAGCCACAATCCAAACTCCTATTATACTGGCTCAATCCCCTAGTAATTTTAGAAATCACGGGTAATCTCCACTTTGAAGGATTGGTTTTACTTGGACTTTTGGGTAGTTTATGGTTTTACAAAAACTCTAAACCCATGTTTAGTGCTGGTTTATGGACTTTTGCCATTGGAATCAAACTAGTCCCTGCAATCTTGGGGGCAGTTTGGCTGCAAACGTACTCTCCCATCAAACAAAAAATCTTTTGGGCAACTGCAGCCTCTCTCAGTTTCCTTGTCCTTTTTCCATTGTTTCAGAAAGAAATTTTTTCAAATTTTTATCAAAGTTTTCGACTGTACCAAAGCAGTTTTGAGTTCAATGCTTCCATCTACTACTTGCTGAGATTCATCAGTTCTTTTTGGCTGGATTACAACCCCATCGGTACCTTGGGACCCAGTTTGAGCATATTGGCGATTATGGGAGTCTTGGTATTTGCTTGGTTAAAACCCAAACAAATGGATTTAGCTAGGGCTTTTGTAGCCACTTATTTGATTTATTTACTAATGCAAACGACCATTCACCCATGGTATATTATCCCTTTGTTTGGTATTGGTTTGCTTACCCGACTAAACAGTCCCTTGCTATGGACTTATTTGATTTTTCTCTCCTATAGTGCTTATGCTACCAATCCAGCCCAAGAGCACACAGCAATCCTTTTGGTACAGTACATTCCCTTCCTTATTTTTGCCACATGGGAGTTCTTCATCAAACCATCAAGGACTACTACTACACTATGAAAAAACTGCATACATGGGTATGGATTATATCCCTTGCCATCATTAGCGCCTGTTCACCCTCTGAAAACGAAGCCATTTCCCTGTTAGAAAAAGCTGCTCAGGCACATGGAAGTCAGGTCAAATGGGATGAATTGAGAGGTTTTGAATTTGTGAAAAAAACTACGCTTTACACAGAAGAAGGAGCTCAGGAGTCTATACTAGTGCAACATTTGCAATTCAAGTTACAACCCTATTTTGAAGCAAATTTAAACTGGGAAAAAGACAGTATCGAGCATCGCTTAAGTTTTGACGGACTCAAAACCCGCTACTATATGGGAAGCAACGAGATCCTGAACGAAGGTTTCCTAGCAAGTAAAAAACGGGATATTGATGCGGCATTTTACGTCATGGACAAGCCTTTTGCATTACTCAAGGGAGATAAAAACCTAAGATATGAGGGATTGGTAACCTTGCCTGATGGAAGAGAAATGGACTGTATTCACGTGATTGATGGAGACTCTAGTGATCCCAAAATAGATCAATGGTGGTATTATTTCCATCCACAAAGCCATCAGCTCGTGGCATACAAGGTTAAAACAGCTGACCATTACAGCCTCGTTTATAATTTGGAGATGGACCGTTCGCTTGGAATTGCTTTTCCGATGAAACGGGAGTCTTTTCGGGTGGATAGCTTAGGGAACATCCTATACCTGAGAGCCTCCTATGAATTCACAAATTATCAAAAATTAGATTGAACATGAAAAACACGATATTCCTTATTTGTTTGATTGGCACCCTATGGTCCTGCCAGGAAAAAAATCCTGCGCAGATAATAGTTGACAAGGCCATCGTGGCCCATGGAGGCAAGCTGTTTGAGCAATCTACAATTGAATTTGAATTCCGGGAGCGCAATTACAGCATTTTCAAATCTCCATCGACTTACGAATATATTCGGGAATTTACGGATTCCACGGGTCAGATTAAGGATGTGCTCAATAATGCCGGTTTTAACCGAACAGTAAATGGTGAATCCGTGAACTTGGAGCAAAAGCAAATCACAGCTTTTACCAACTCCATCAACTCTGTGGCTTATTTTGCCTTTTTGCCTTATGGGTTGAATGATGAAGCGGTACAAAAAGCATATCTCGGACAGGTAACTTTAGAGGGGAAATTATATGAATTGGTAAAAATCACTTTCGCCGAGGAAGGTGGTGGAGAAGATTTTGAGGATGAATTTTTATATTGGTTTGATGCCGACACATTCAAATTAGCTTACTTAGCCTACTCTTTCCATACCAATGAGGGAGGAGTTCGGTTTCGTAAAGCCATCCGTGAACATGCTGTCAATGGCCTTATCTTATTAGACTACGAAAACTACAAACCCAAAAGCAAAGACACTCCTCTGGAAGACCTTGCAGCATTATTCGAAGCTGGAGAATTGGAGTTGCTGTCGGAGATTGAGATATCGAACCTGAGAGTAAATATCTATTAAACCCTACCTTGCTAATTCCCCAATTATCTCCCATATTCGTACATATCATCAACCATCAACCCAAACACCATGAGTCAGCATAGAAGAGACTTTTTGAAAATTGCAGGATTAGGATTAGCAGGAGCTAGCATTCCCCTACTTTCTAATGGAGAGACGGCCCAAAGTGTCTATAAACTGAGTTCCAAGCAACATACACAAACCTTTAATATGTGTGGATATGCTGCTCCGAAGATTCCTGTGGTGAAAGTTGGTATCATTGGTTTGGGAATGCGTGGACCGGGTGCGGTGGATCGATTAAGCAAAATCGAAGGGGTTGAAATCACTGCATTATGCGACTTGATTCCCGAGCGTGTGGAAAAAGTCAAAGTCTCTCTCCAAGGGACATCTCATTCTCCTACTTCTTACAGCGGTTCGGTCTATGCGTGGAAAAAAATGATAGATCAGGAACAATTGGACTTAGTGTATATCGCAACCCCTTGGGATTGGCATGCACCTATGGCGGTTTATGCCATGGAAAACGGGAAACACACAGCTATAGAAGTTCCGGCAGCCAAAACCTTGGAAGAATGTTGGCAATTGGTGGAAGTGTCCGAGAAAACGAAAAAGCATTGCATGATGCTGGAAAACTGCTGCTATGACTTTTTTGAGTTGATGACTTTATCCATGAAGCGTGCAGGTTTTTTCGGAGAGATTGTTCATACCGAAGGAGCTTACATCCATGATCTTTTATGGTTGAATTTTATGAAAGAAGAGGATGGGGGCTACCAGGACATGTGGCGATTGAAAGAAAATTACCGGGATGGCAACCTCTACGCGACCCATGGCTTAGGACCGATCGCCCAAATCATGGATATCAATAGAGGAGATCAGATGGATTACTTGACCTCCCTTTCTTCAGCTGACTTTCAAATGGCCCAAAAAGCACGGGAATTGGCCGAAAAAGACAATTTCTTTGGTTCCTTTGCAGAAAAGCGATATGGAGGCAACATGAATACCACAATCATTAAAACCAAAAAAGGCAGATCTATTCTCATCCAACATGATGTAACCTCTCCTCGCCCCTACTCTAGGTTGCATACCATTAGCGGTACGGAAGCATATGCTCAGAAGTATCCAAGTCCAAAAGTTGCCAAAGGTCATTCTTGGATGAAAGAAGAGGAAATGAAAGCCTTGGAAGCCCAATACACTCCAGAAATTGTCAAAAAAGTAGGTGAGTTGGCTAAACAAATCGGGGGACATGGAGGCATGGACTTTATGATGGACTGGAGATTGATTGATTGCCTTCGAAATGGTTTACCTCTTGATCAAGATGTTTATGATGCGGCTTTATGGTCTGCTATCTCTCCCCTCAGTGAATGGTCAGTAGCCAACCGCTCCAACTCCATTGATATCCCCGACTTTACAGCAGGAGCCTGGAAAAGCAACAAACCTGTGGATATTACGCTCAATGGAGGTGGAAATACGAAGGTGATTGTTTAGGGAGTGAACAGTGAGCAGTGGGGTTAGGAATGCTTGTGCTGAGCGTAGTCGACGCAAGGAATGAAAAATTAATGTCGTTTAGTTTAGCATAACTTTTCCAAGGTTCTGTTTGCAGGTTCAGTTTGATCGTACTTCTAATCAAACTTTGGAAAAGTTTCAATTCAACTTTCATGCTTATCTAATCGACATTGAATGAAAAATGTAGCATGAGGGGTAAGTGGTTATAGACTTTTGAAAGTAATAAACGATTGCCCTAGAGGATTACAAATCCTCATTATTCTACTGCCTGAGATTACAAATCTCAGACAGCTCCTCCAAAACCAGTATTCTGCAAAACCTGAGTCATCTGTGGACAAGAGAAGCCCAAAAATCAGCACAATGAAGGTCTCAGAGCTAAAGCCTCTTTTTCGTTGAGAACTATTATTTCAATCTTATTTCACTTAGAAACCCAAAACAATATCTTTCCATATCTATTCCTTAGTTGTTTCTACCAATATCCAAAAAATCAATCCGCATTAAATCTGCTAAATCGGATCTATCTGCGAGCACTCCGCTTTATCTGCAAGTTCTCCGCTAGCAGATCAAACAAATCCTCGTATCTTTAGGTCATAATTAGCGACCATGAAGCGTATTCTTTTCTTTTGTTTACTTTCCCTGACTTTGCATGCAGCAAATGCTCAAAAATTCATCTTACTTCAAAAAGGTGACAACCAAAAGACCCGCCTGAAATTTGAAGTAGGAGAAGAATTTGTCTACAAAACAACACAATATGACTTTTTTATCACTGAAGTGATCAGGGAAATCACCCATGATGCCATTATCCTAACGGACAATGTGGTCCAACCTTCTCAAATCGTCGCAGTGGATATCCGTAATAAGGACCCTCGTAATTACACTATTAACAATCTTTCTTACTTGGGCATAGGAGGAGGCGCCATGCTTTTACTAGCAAGTAGTATCAATAGCCTGTATCAGGAAGGAGATCTTTCAAATGCTGGAAATTCCCTTGGTCTTTCACTAGGATTGGTGGGTGCAGGTTTGCTGATCAGGCAGTTTAAGTACAAAACCTTCAAACATCGAGGGCGCAACAAGATACAATTGGTAATTCTCTATGAAGAATAAGGTTGGATTAGGTTAAGCGCATAATATTTCCGAATTTTGCACCTCAATTAATCAAATCAGTTATGACATCAGACCAGTTGAAAGACTTGAAAGCCCGCGTTTCGGCTTTGAGGAGGTATCTTTGACTACGATCGTAAGAAAGCAGAAATAGAAGACTTAGAGGCGGTTTCCTCACAGCCTGACTTCTGGAATAATCCGGAAGATGCTGAAAAAAC
Organism: Mongoliitalea sp.; assembly: GCF_054166905.1. Taxonomy (NCBI): domain Bacteria; kingdom Pseudomonadati; phylum Bacteroidota; class Cytophagia; order Cytophagales; family Cyclobacteriaceae; genus Mongoliitalea; species Mongoliitalea sp. The sequence continues at coordinate 52,334 of NZ_JBSZCK010000037.1, forward strand.
CATGAAACAGATCCAGATCAGAAAAGGCTGGACCACATCCTTTGAAGCCTTGGATACAAGCCTTCAGGACTTGGAGGTACTGTATGATTTTTACTCCATGGACGAAGTACCAGAGGAAGAAATCAAGGCTGAATACAAAAAAGTACTTGTAGAGGTAGAAGAACTCGAGCTCAAGAAAATGTTGAGTAACGAGGAAGACCAACTTTCTGCCATGCTGGAAATCAACCCGGGTGCTGGAGGTACAGAAAGTAACGATTGGGCCTCCATCCTCATGCGTATGTACATCATGTGGGGAGAGAAAAACGGCTATAAAGTCACAGAAGTTGACCTGCAAGAGGGGGAAGTTGCTGGTATCAAATCCGTAACCTTACAATTTGATGGTCCATTAGCTTATGGCTTCTTGAAATCCGAAACAGGTGTTCATAGATTGGTACGCGTTTCTCCATTTGACTCCAATGGAAGAAGACATACTTCCTTTGCATCGGTATATGTTTACCCGGTAGTGGATGATTCCATTGAGATTGATATCAATCCATCAGATGTGGAATTACATACCTCCCGTTCGGGTGGTGCCGGTGGACAGAACGTGAATAAAGTTGAGACAAAAGTGCAGTTGACTCACAAACCTACCGGTATCGTGGTGGTCTGTCAAATTGAGCGTTCTCAATTAGCTAACCGTGAACGTGCCATGCAGATGTTGAAATCCAGACTCTATCAGTTGGAGATGGAAAAAAGAAATGCTGCCCGCGCAAAGATAGAATCGTCCAAACTACGCATCGACTTTGGTTCTCAGATCCGTAATTACGTATTGCATCCATACAAATTAGTAAAAGATGCCCGGACAGGTTATGAAACATCTGATACCCAACATGTGTTAGATGGTGGACTGAGCGAATTCATCAAAGCTTACTTGCTTGCTCAAAGCGAGGAAGAAACAGCAAATGAATCCAACTAATACCTGTATACAATCCTATGACAAGGCTGACTGAAAATTTTGAAAATCACCCATTTTCTAAATCCGACAGACAGCCTTGTTACTTTCCTCCTCTATGAAATTCATCCCCTCTTTTTTTACGCTCAACTTCCTGCTGCTTTGCCTCAGCTCATTTTTATTTTTTGCGAGCTTCAACATGATTATACCCGAACTCCCGGCATACATCACGTCATTAGGAGGAGAAGACTATAAGGGTTTGATAATTTCCCTCTTTACACTAACAGCTGGCCTATCTAGACCTTTTTCAGGGAAGCTTGCTGATAAAATCGGAAGAATCCCAGTCATGATTTTCGGCTTGGTAGTCTGTTTTATCGTGAGTCTACTATACCCAATTATTACAACAGTAGCAGGCTTTCTTTTACTAAGGTTTGTTCATGGATTTTCTACCGGTTTCACTCCAACGGGTGTATCCGCTTACGTAGCAGACATCGTTCCATTCAACAAACGAGGGGAAGCCATGGGCATACAATCACTTTTTGGTTCTTTAGGAATGGCCGCTGGCCCTGCTTTAGGAGGCTACATTGGTAGTACTTATGGAATCAATCCGCTTTTTTATGCAGCTTCCTTCACAGCTGTATTATCCATGTTGGTAGTCTTACGATTGAAAGAAACCGTTGAAGAAAAAGAATCTTTCCGATTTAATCTGATCAAACTGAAAAGAAATGAAATTATTGAAAAAAGGGTGCTATTCCCCTCTTTAATCCTCTTTTTGACGGTAATTTCCTTTGGAACAGTCTTGACCATTATACCCGATTATTCCGAACACCTAGGAATCCAAAACAAGGGGCTATTCTTTGCTGTTTTTACGATTGCCTCCTTGGGTATCCGGATTATAGCGGGGAAAACCTCTGATAAATACGGAAGGGTACCTGTGATGAAAGTTGCTTCCTTCTCCATGGTTGTGGCGATGGTTATCATTGCTTTTGCTAGTTCTAAAGCAATCCTCTTATTTGGAGGGGTGATTTTTGGAGCCTCTGTAGGCATGAATTCCCCTACTATCTCTGCATGGACCATCGATCTATCTTTGGACAACTATCGGGGAAGGGCCTTGGCTACCATGTATATTGCTTTGGAGGCTGGCATTGGCATAGGTGCGGTCGTTTCGGGATTTTTATTCAACAACAAAGTGGAAAACTTCCCATTAGTTTTCCTTATCAGTGCAGCTTCTGCATTTGTAGCTTTTCTCTTATTGATCCTTTACAAAGAGCAAAAACAAATCCAATCCAGTTGATTAATTTCAACTTGGAAAAATACAATTATCTATAGAAACTAACGGTTACAGCGTAACCATCCAAATAATTTTGTCATTTTAATTTTTCGAATAAAAAAATTGTACTTTTCTCATATAATTTTCTTACAAAATTATTAATTTCGGTTGCAAATCAATAGTCCCTTGAACCGAATACCATTTCCAATCTTTCTTCTGTACCTACTTTTAGTAGGCTTAGCCCTAGTTTCTGTATGGAAAGGCTTCGACCTTGGCTACTATATCGGTAATGGATTAATGATTCCCACCCTCATATACCTTATTGTTAAAAAATACTATGAATATGACAGCCCACTCCTTCCACAGTTGGTAGTAGCGCTGATTTTTTCCTTTTTGGGTGATTTATTTATGATGATTCCAGCAGAGGAAGGTTTCTTTACCTTGATAGGAATCTGTACATTTATGATTGCCCAGTTGGCTTATGGAATTTTATTCCTAAAATCGACCAACTTTCGACTGTTTACAAAAGTACCCCTAACTGATCGTTGGCCAGAAATTTTATTACTGACAATCATCGGGATTGTCTTCTCACAAGTGTATGAATTCTTGGGTGCTTACCTAATCGCGGGAATAATTTTCTTACTGATCAGTACCAGCACCTTCCTCTTTGGACTCAACCGCCGATTCCTCGTTTCAAGGGTCAGTTTTGGACTAGTCTTAGCAGGATTGGTTGGATTTTTCATTTCTGATGTGCTATCAGCGGTGGATATTTTCTTCCATAATCGTGAAATCCACATGGCTATCATCCTAGCCTATGGTACGGGTCATATTTTGGTAACCAATGGGATTTTGATCCAAGTAGAAAATGCAAAAAAGAGAGAAAAAGCTTCCAATTTTGGTGCCTTCTCTAAACTTCCTTCAGACGATAGTTCCAGATTAAATTAACCTGCGCATCTAAATTAGTAGACAAAAAAATTAACAGGCCCAGAAGGTTTATCTTTTATAAAACCTCCTAGACCTGTTTGTAGAGTTACTTTTTTTTTAAAATCTCAGATGCAATTAAAAGTTACTCAAGTGAATGCTCTTTCTTGGGATTGGCATGATTTCACGCTGTCTTCCATTGAGATAAATTACTTTTTCCCCATCGAAGAAAGCTCCTTCCTCCAACATGACACGGTATTCTTTGTTCCATTCTTTCAAGAAAACCACTGCATTGAGTTCTATAGCATAAACGGTATTTGGATACAAAGGATAATCCCCAGCTCCGGGAGTGTCACCTTGATTATCCCACATACCAATAGTAGGACCAGATGCATGTCCATGATAGCCAAGCGGGTGAGAGTAAATACTTCCTTTGATTCCCTCTTTTTCCATTTGCTTGCGCGTTTCACGAAGGATTTCATTCCCAGTTCTACCCGTTTTGAAATTAGAAGTCAAAATATCCTGTAAGCGATTCCCTACTTTCAAAGCATCTCTTAGGTATTGAGGCACTTCATCTTCTCCTGGTTTCAACACATAAGCTAATTGCTGTGTATCTGTATTTAATCGCAGATAGGTAATCCCAAAATCAATGTGCAGCATATCACCCGGCATGATGACTTCGGCATCAGGCTTTACAGCAAAATTTCGCAAATGCTCTTGTGATGAAGGGTCTGCACGCTGAATATCCACGGTTGGATGAAACCAAGTATCCAATTTTAATTCCTTAATCCGATCGCGGTACCACCACTGCACATCTTCCGTAGTAGTTACACCGGGGGTTATTACATGCTCTGATAATCCTTCTGCAATGATCTGATTGGCAATGGCCTGAATATGTCGATAAGTGGCCATCTCCGAAGGAGTGCGGGTTTCTAACCAACCTACAGCCAAATTCTGTGCAGAGACTACTCTCGACTTCAATTGCTCAGGCAAATACTGCATCAAGGAATTGTACTCTGTCAGATTAATACCATCTGCATGTCCATAGTCTTTGGCCATATTGATTCCAATTTTTTCAGGGTTACGCTCGGCAATTACATCAGCCAATCGTTGGTATTGATCAGCTTGGGTGTCCGGATCCCATGCTTTCTTAAAGGATTTACCTACATCGTATCGGGCAACAGCCAAGGCCTCCACTTGATCGGACCCCTTTGGCTTATACATCACAAGCATGGTTCTTCTACGAGCTGCGTGCCAGGTAGCCGGTAGAAAGGTACGGATCACTGGGTCTTCATTATATTCTCGGGAAATAATTACCCACATATCAATACCTGCGCGATCCATCACAGCAGGCAATACGGTCTGCATACGCTCTTCGAGCCATTGGTCAATGACAGCCGCCTGTTCCCGCTGACTCAATACATGCAGCTGCTGCGCAATAATTACAGACTGCCAGCCCAAGGCAAGCAAAAAGAATAAGGTTAGTTTTTTCATGTAAGTTGTATTTGTTGGTAAGAATGGAACAGTTATTTTGATTACCTGAATAGGGATTAACTTAAAACCACTATCTTCACTATCAAGTACCTACCACTCTAGGGTTAATGATTTTTCTTGAAAATATAGATTTTTGTCCAATTAAAAAATCAGCTTTCCATTAATTAGCTTGTAGCACTTTCCCTTTGAGCAACTTGGCACTAAGCGAATGGAATCTATACAGCAGCATTATGCCCGTTACGGTAAGTCCGATAAGCAAGCCATACCAAATCCCCAACTCATTTAGACCTGCATAGAAGGCCAATACATATCCAACCGGTAATCCTATCACCCAATACGCAATTAGCGTTACAATCGTAGGAACTTTCACATCTGCCATTCCTCGCAAAGCCCCTAAACCTACTACCTGAATACCATCCGATAGTTGGAAAAAAGCGGCTACAATCAATAGGCTTGCACTCAATTGAATAACGGCAGCATCTTCTATATACAAAGAAGGGAGGAAATTTTTCCCAATTATAAAAATCACTGCCGATATACTCATAAACATAGCAACCATGGCAAAAACCGTAAAACCAGCTTCCCTTAAGGATTTAATATCTTTTTTTCCTAACTGATTGCCTACTTTCACCATAGCGGCAGCAGATAGCCCAGAAGCCATCATATAACTGATAGAAGCGAGATTAATAGCAATCTGATGTGCAGCTAGGGCATTGACCCCTATCCATCCCATCATGATAGCAGCAGTACTGAATGCCCCCACTTCGAAAATAAACTGAAATCCCGTTGGAACTCCTATTTTCAACATTTTGGAAAGCATGGGGAAACTTAGGTTTTTTATCCGGAAGGATAGATTGAAATTTTGGTAGCGCTTGGATTTCATGACATAGTAAGCCATGACTAGCCCCATCAGTACGCGAGAAATCAAGGTAGCAATCCCCGCACCATTTAGACCCATCGCAGGGAAACCTAAATTACCAAAAATCAATACCCAGTTGAGAAAAACGTTGATTCCATTACAAACAATGGTAATGTACATAGCCTGTTTAGTCTGTGATAAGCCCTCTGCAAACTGCTTGAAGGTCTGAAAAAACATGAAAGGAATCAAAGATAGGGTAATGATCGCCAAATATGGAATGGCCAACTGCACCACTTCTTCTGGCTGATTCATGTATTTCAACATTGGAGAAGCCAAAACAATCAATAAAAACAGCATCAGTCCCACACCCATATTCAGCAGAAAGCCATGATTAAATAGTCGGGCCATCCTCTTTGATCGCTTGCTTCCATCAGCCATCGCGACCAATGGTGTAATTGCCATAGAAACGCCAATACCAAACATCAAAACCACAAAAAATATACTATTGGCCAAAGATGCAGCAGCCAAAGGCACTGCACCCAGCCTTCCCACCATCATACTATCAGCCACCCCAACCAATACCTGTCCTAATTGACTGAGCATAACAGGATAAGCTAAGGTGAAGGTACTCTGAAAGTGATTTTTAAAATTTCCGCCAAACATATGCTTTCAATGAAAGCTCAAATATCCAAAAGTTTACCGACTTTCAGCAGGCCGGCAATGGAAATTGCATCAGTTATTTTACCCTCCATGACCAATTGTATAGCTTCCTTCAAAGGTAACTTCCAAAGTTCCAGTTGTTCGGTTTCATCAAAATCAGTAGCACCAAGGGTAAGATTTTGTGCCAAAAACACAAAGCCTTCTTCATCCGTAACGGAATTAGAGGTGTGAATTCGCATAATTTCTGTCCATCGGTCAGCTACCAAGCCAGTTTCTTCTTTCAGTTCCCGCTTGGCATTTGCTAAAATATCTTCTTCCAATAAACCTCCCCCCATGGGTATCTCCCAGCTATACTCATCTAAAGTATAACGATACTGACCTACGAGCCAGGTATTGAGTTCTTCGTCCACAGGAATAATCCCTATTGCTTTATTTAGAAAAGAAACCTTGCCATAAATACCCGGTTTACCTGATGGATTAATTACCTGATGTTCGGAGACATCAATCCAGGCATTCTTATAAATGGAACGTTTGGAAAGTGTAGTCCATGGATTTTTCATACGAACAAAAAAGGGTGGAACGAGCCACCCTTCAATACATTTGAATGCTATTATTACATTGGAATAGGCAATACTTTGGAATCCTTGAATGTGGAAAGGATTACCATAGATTGCATGGAGTCTACTTCTTTGATTTCAGAAACTTTCTCCAACATCAATTTTTGATAGGCTGTGATATCTTTAGCAATAATTTTCAAGATAAAATCACCTGTACCCGTGATATGGTGACACTCGATTACCTCCTGAATTTCATTGATCTCCTTCATGAAAGCATCGATGTTTCCTTTGTTGTGACCAATCAAAGAAACCAATACGAATGTACTAACACCAAGGCCAATTTTCTCTGGATCGAGTGTAGCATGATAACTTTTGATGATTCCGGATTGCTCTAGTTTCTTCACACGCTCCAAAGTAGGAGCTGGAGAAAGACCGATGTCTTTAGATAATTGGGCGTTGGTTATTTTGGCATTTGCCTGAAGTATTTCAAGGATAGCCCTATCAATTTTGTCAAATTTCACTCGAACACTGTTATCCATAATTTCAGATTTTTCAAAATTTTATGTTGTGCAAAGTTAATATAATTTTATTTTATTTTAAAACGCAGGCACATAAAAAACGCTGCACCTGACGAAATATTCTTAGTTAATTTATCTGATTCATGAAAGAATTTTGAATACAACCATTCAATGAGCGGTATTTATCAAATAATCTCCTGAATTCATCCTACCCTATACGTAAACTTCTAATCAAAGTTTATTCTTTTTGATATATTCTCTCGCTTCCTTGTGAGCTGGGTGTTTACGCTTGGCGTATTTCTTTACTTTATTGAAATATTCTTTCGCTTTAGCTTTATTTTTCGCCTCATTTTCCATCTTGCCTAAAGCAATCAAAGCATATAAATAGTAACCACTTTCCTGACTCTCTGATTCCTCACCATAGGAAAGTGTTTTTAAATAATATTTTTTGGCATTGGGTTTATCATTGACGCGGTCATAAAACTGTGCGATATAGAAAGCAGCGTACCTCCCACTGTTGGATTCATACCCCGTCCATTTATCATCAATTCTTCTTAAAATCTCCAAAGATTGATCCTTAGCCTCTGTAATTCTTCCCACTGTATACAGATGTCGTGCATAGGAGCGATGGAAGTATGGATTATTAGGGAATTTTTCATGCAAATAATCCGTGATGGCCAAAGCCTTATAAGGTTGCTTTTCCTCGGACCCATACAATCTAAATAAAAAATATTGTGCCTCCACCCGTGCATAAAATGCATTTTGAGCCACGTCTTCCAACTGTTTCAATCCTAATTCTTTATTACCTTTGGGAAATAAAGCCACCACAGGCTTTAGAATCGGGTAATTTTCAGGTATCCAAACAGAAAAATAATTAAAAAGAGCATCACCTAAGAGCAATTCAGGGTTTAACTCCTCCTCTCCTTTACTCATATTTAAGTATTTCAAAGCATTTTTTCCTGCAAAGGTTGCCTTGGTCCAACTTTTTCGCTCCGAAAGCAATCTCCCTTGAAAACCATATGCTCCTGCTAAAAAGAATGCTGCCTCCTTATTATCAGGATCTTCATCGAGCAGCTTTTTCGCTTTTTCTATGACCGTATCCATCTGCTTGAGGAAGCGATTATCAAAAGACTTGTTTTCTATATCGGGAGCAATCTTCCACCAAGTAGCCAATCCTTGTAAAAAATAAGGTAGTGGGTGATCAGGATATTGGTATTGCATGACGGCAAATCCTCTCTCCGCTTTTTCAAAATCATAATTATATAAAGCATTTACATTCTCCGTAATCCGGAATTGTAAACCCTTGTCCAGCAAAAGATAAGTTGATTCTGGCTCCCCCACATCATCCAATGGAGCATTTTGGGCCAGCAATAACCCCATGAAGCCTGTAAAAAGAATCGTTAGCAAAATCCTGCTGTACTGCATACTTATTTTAAATTTGACGCAAAATTAGTAGGTAATCCAAATTTTAATTTAGTTTTAACAAGATTTAATTTCTCCAAACCCCATGAATACCTCACCAATCCTCCAACGAATAGACGAGCAATTAGATTTCAATCGGAAGGTATTTTTTTTGATTTTAACAGTTTTTTATGTGGTGATTCGCTTTGTGACCAATGATTTGATTTTGAAAAGTATCCCAGGGTATGAATCGTTGGAAAAAGAAGGCACATTTACCTATTTCCATATCTTCAATACACTGAATTACTTATGGACACCTTTTTCACTCCTTTGGAAATTTTTACTGACAACATTCCTCTTATGGATGGGCTCTTTTGCCTGGGGTTATAAAATATCTTTTAATAGAATTTGGAGTTTGGTCTTACTGGCGGAAGTGATTTTTATCGTGCCGGAAATTCTTAAACTGTTTGCCTTGATTCTTTTCCCCGAGCATTGGTCTCTAGCAGAAATGAGGGACCTTTACCCCCTATCCATCTTAAGCCTGATGGATCATGACCAAGTCTCCAAAGCCTACATTTACCCCCTCCAAGCACTCAACTTATTTGAATTGGTATATGTGCTCAGCCTTACCATAGGTATTACTGCTATCTTAAAAAAAGACTGGAAGGCTTCACTTATGATAGTGGGCACAGGATATGTATTGCTATTTTTGGGATGGTTAGTTTTTTATATCCTCGCTTACCGCTAATAAGCAACGGAATAGACCGCTCCTAGATTTCATGATGGTATTGACTAAGATTTGTAATAGATTTAAGTATCCAAATTGATGCTTATGAAACTATTGAAGTCCCTTTTAATCATTTGCTTTATTGGCCTGTCTCAGTGGACAGTTCAGGCACAGCAATCCAATTACGTAGAAGAAAATTACACCAAGCAGGAATTTCAAATTCCCATGAGAGATGGTGTGAAGTTACATACGGTAGTATATAGTCCTAAAGATGCTTCGAAAAATTACCCCATCATGATGAGTAGAACACCCTACAATTCCGGTCCCTACGGTGAAGGAAATTTGAAAAGGAGTTTAGGCCCTTCGGAAAAGCTCATGAAAGATGGCTATATTTTCGTCTATCAGGATGTGAGAGGAAGATGGATGTCAGAAGGCACGTATGACAATATGCGTCCAACGCTTCCGGAACGCAAGAAAAACAGCAAAGAAATTGATGAAAGTACTGACACCTTTGACACCATTGAATGGCTCCTAAAAAATCTTTCAAACAGCAATAAAAGAGTGGGTATGTGGGGAATTTCCTATCCAGGCTTTTATTCAGCCGCAGCCCTCCCCTTTGCGCACCCGGCCTTGAAAGCAGTATCCCCACAAGCCCCAATCGCAGATTTCTACTTCGATGATTTTCATCACAATGGTGCTTATTTCCTCAGTTATTGGGTAGCTACTGCTGTATTCGGTTATCAGCATGACGGCCCTACGGACAAACCCTGGTACCAAATGATCAACACTGGAACTAAGGATGCTTATCAGTTTTTCTTGGATATGGGCTCCTTGAAAAATGCAGATAAATACTATGATGAAGACAACTTTTTTTGGACCGAATTGAAAGAAAATCCTGATTACAATGAGTTTTGGCAAAAAAGAAACCTACTCCCTCACCTGAAAGACACCAAACCTGCTGTCATGACTGTTGGGGGTTGGTTTGACGCTGAGGACTTGTATGGCCCATTGAATATTTACAAAACAATTGAGAAAAATACACCTAACGCTTACAATACATTAGTCATGGGTCCTTGGTCACACGGAGATTGGGCAAGAGTAAGTGGTCCACAAAAGGTATCTAATATCTACTTCGGAGATGATATAAATATTTGGTATCAAAATGAAGTTGAGGCTGTCTTCTTCGATCATTTCCTAAAAGGTACAGGAGACGGAAAAACCGGCTTACCAGAAGCTTACCTCTTCGATACAGGATCCAAAGAATGGAAAAAGTTTGATACCTGGCCTCCGAAGGAAGCGGTAACAACCCCTTATTTCCCACATGCTAACGGTGCACTTTCTACGCAAAAACCAACAGGAAATGAAGTTTCTGAATTTATTTCTGACCCCGCTAAGCCCGTGCCCCACAGCCCTGACATCAAATTCAACTTTACTCCACGCAAATACATGGCCGATGATCAGCGCTTTGCTGCCAGAAGACCTGATGTATTGGTATTCGAAACAGGTGTATTGACAGAAGACATCACTTTAGCTGGTGAGATTTTCGCAAAGCTCCAAGTGTCCACCACAGAAACAGATGCAGATTGGATTGTCAAGCTGGTGGATGTATTCCCACATGACACCCCTGACCATGAATTCGTACAACAAGGCACCCATTTAAGCAACTATCACATGATGGTTCGATCGGAAGTTATTCGAGGAAGATATCGGGAGAGTTTTTCTGATCCAAAACCATTTATCCCAAATCAGCTAACGGAAGTTCCGCTACAATTGCAGGATGTATTGCACACCTTTAAAAAAGGACATAAAATACAAATTCAGATCCAGAGTACTTGGTTTCCTTTGATCGATAGAAATCCTCAGAAATACGTTGAAAACATTTTCAAAGCGAATGATACAGATTTCATCAAGGCAACTCATCGTGTATATCATCACTCGGATAAGCCAACCGAAATCAGCGTTCAGGTATTGAAATAAACCCATGCAGCTGAACAAATAGCTACTTCCTTTTTGTTACCTCAGGGAAGCAAAAGGGAAGTAGCTTTTTTGTTGGCCATTCCCTTCAAAAACTTAATCATTGACCTGAGAAAATAAAAAGTATATGAACCCATTATTGGAAAAATTTGACACGCCATTTGAGACAGCACCTTTTCATCTAGTTAAAAATGAGCATTTTCTACCCGCCATCCAAGAAGCTATCCAACAGGCTAAAGCAGAAATCAATGTAATTAAGTCCGTTAGTTCCCCCGATTTTTCAAATACCATCGAAGCTTTGGATAAGGCTGGCGAGCGCTTGGGCATTATCGCAGGGATATTTTATAACCTGAATTCTGCAGAAACCAATGATGAAATTCAAGCATTGGCAAGGGAGATTTCCCCTCTATTGACAGCTCATAGCAATGACATTTTATTAGATGCTGAGCTTTTTATGAAGATTGAACCGATTTTTAAAAATAGAGCAAACCTAAATCTTACTCCCGAGCAATTGACGCTGCTGGAAAAAACCTACAAGGGCTTTGTCCGTAATGGCGCCTTGCTCAATGATGGGGAAAAAGAGCAATTGCGTGCAATTGATCAGGAATTGGCTCAATTGAGTCTCAAGTTTGGGGAAAATGTACTGGCAGAAACCAATAAGTTTGTGATGCTCGTGGAGCAGGAAGAGGACCTCAAAGGACTACCTGATGCAATCAAAGAAGCAGCAGCTCAAACAGCAGAAGAAAAAGGACATGCCGGGAAATGGGCATTTACGCTTGCTTTCCCTAGCTACATCCCTTTCATGACCTATGCAGAGAATAGAGCATTACGGAAGAAACTATTCCTTGCATACAATACCAAAGGCTGCAAAGGGGATGAATTGGACAATAAGGAACATATCCAACGCATGCTTACTCTCAAACATAAGCGTTCTCAGCTGCTTGGTTATGAAACCTATGCCGATTTTGTTTTAGAGGAGCGCATGGCTAAATCAGCAGACAATGTGCGGGAGTTTTTAGGAAATCTTCTTACCAAATCTAAGCCTAAAGCCATAGAAGAGTTAGCAGAATTGCGTGCATTTGCAGAAAAACTAGATGGTTTGACTCAACTTGAAAAGTGGGATACTGCCTATTATGGGGAGAAACTCAAAAAGGAAAAATATGCGGTAGATGATGAGCTTTTACGTCCTTATTTCAAGTTAGAAAATGTCATTGACGGAGTATTCCATACTGCTTCCAAGCTGTATGATATACAGTTCAAAGAGAATACAAATATTCCTAAATATCATACAGATGTAATCACGTATGAAGTCCAGGATCTTCAGGGAAATCATGTGGGCGTATTTTATGCTGATTTCTTCCCAAGAGCAGGCAAGCGAAACGGGGCATGGATGACTAGCTATCGAGGACAGAGTAAACTACAGGGAGCCAATAAGCGTCCGCATGTCTCCATTGTTTGCAACTTCACCAAGCCTACCAAATCCAAACCTTCGCTACTTACTTTCAATGAAGTAACTACCTTATTTCATGAATTTGGTCATGCCTTGCACGGAATGTTGGCAGATGGAACGTATGAATCCTTATCTGGTACTTCCGTATTTTGGGATTTCGTAGAGCTCCCTTCCCAGATTTTCGAAAACTGGTGTTACGAAAAAGACTGTTTGGACTTGTTTGCTAAGCATTATGAAACAGGAGAAGCTATTCCTGAAGAATTATTGGAAAAAATCAAAGCTGCCGTCAATTTCCAACAAGGGACTCAAACCTTAAGACAAATCAGCTTTGGCTTATTGGATATGGCTTACCATAGTACCGATCCCGCAAGTATCACAGACGTGGTAGCTTTTGAGAAAGAAATTATGCAGGAAACAAGTTTGCTACCAGCTGTGGAAGGCACTTTGATGAGCACATCCTTTTCGCATATTTTCCAAGGTGGTTACGCTGCCGGCTATTACAGCTACAAATGGGCAGAGGTCTTGGATGCAGATGCATTTGAATTGTTTTTGGAAAAAGGCGTTTTTGACAAAGAAACTGCTAGCTCTTTCAAGAAAAATATTTTGTCAGCTGGTGGAAGTGAGCACCCATCTATTCTCTACAGAAGATTTAGAGGCAGAGATCCTAAACCAGAAGCTTTGTTAAAACGATCTGGATTGATTTAATCAAGCTGATTCAATATCATGTCCTTTAAAAGGCATATAACCAAAAAGAGGATGACTCCCGACGAGCATCCTCTTTTTATTTTTTTCAAAACTCAGATATTATCTAACCTTATTTTGGTCTTTTCTGAAATGCAAAGGTGGTGCCATATCTCCTATCAATGGTTCGTATTGCAAACCACCTAAGCGCTCATCAAACTCTTTTTTGGCTTCTTTGATCAACAACGGGTTCAAAATCAAATCTTTCCCTGTAAGCGCCATAGTCTTGGCTGCCACCATCATACCTTTGTACCCGATGCTCATTCCATCAGCGGCAACTGCCTGCCAGGTATGGGCTGCTGTACCAGGCACCCAAGTAGCCGTACCAAGCCCTACGGTAGGTACCACATAGCTCACATCTCCCACATCGGTGGACGCTGGAAAGTGTATCAGTTGATAGGGCTGAACTTCTTTGGCAACTGTCAATGATGGAAGTTTAGACAAATTCAAAGTAGCCTGTATCTTCTCTGCGAATTCCCTCTCTTCCTCATCATACTCAACTCCGCCCACAATACTTAAGTTTTTATGCATGGTTTTCGCCAACGTTTCATTTGGTAACAGACCATAAATCCCTGCTACTACTTCAACTTCCACACGGGTACCAGTACCCAAAGCAGCACCCTCTGCTGCATTGATGACACGTTCCCACATATCTTTGACTTCAACTACATCCGGATGACGCACCATGTACTCAACCACAGCATAGTCTGGCACCACGTTAGCAGCCAATCCACCATTAGTAATCACATAATGTATTCTACTTTCCTGATCTATATGTTCACGCATCATATTCACCATCATATTCATGGCTTCTACACCATCCAAAGCTGATCTTCCTCGCTGTGGAGCGCCGGCGGCATGGGCAGATTGTCCATAAAACTTGAAATAACCTTGCATCACCGCCGTACAAGTTGATGCATTAGCTGCGTTGCGATCACTTGGGTGCCAGTTAATGACGGCATCTACATTTTTGAACAAGCCCTCTCGCACCATATATACTTTACCTGCCCCTCCTTCCTCTGCAGGTGTTCCGAAGATTTTAATCGTAGCTTTGATATTGTTGGCATCAATCCATTCTTTCAAAGCTACCCCTGAAGCTACCACCGCCGTACCAAATAAATTGTGTCCACAACCGTGACCATTTCCTCCTTCTACCAATACAGATCGAAAAGGAACTGCATCTTGAGACAATCCCGGTAAGGCATCATACTCTGCCAAAAAACCTAATACTGGCCCACCTCTATCATAAGTAGCAACAAAAGAGGTAGGCATACCTGCCACACCCGTCTCCACAGCAAAGCCAGCAGCTTTTAATTCATTTATGAGGAGTTTGGAACTCGTAAACTCTAAATAACCCAATTCTGGATTTTCCCAGATTTCTCGGGCGACTTTAGAAAACTGATCGGTCTTGGTATCAAGCGTTTTTAGGATAAAAGCATCATGATTGACCTCCTGTGCATAAAGTAGCCAAGAGAGCAACATTGCACATACACTTAGTAAAGATTTTTTCATTGGGACAGATTATAATTCATCAATAGGATATGAATCAAAAATAACAGAAGATTGTACCGTATCCAATAGGATACTCAGAAAAAAATACGGGTACAAAAAAAAAGATATGTATGCACATATCTCTTTTTTAAAATCCATAATCCATTTGAAAAGCATGAGCTGTTATTATAACAACTTTTGCACTCTTGGGATCCTGTTAGATCACAATGAGAAACCCAACAAGGATCAACCAGACTGCGGACGATATCGCCAGCAATACTCTGAATTGTCTGTCCTCGTTCATAGCTGTTTTTTTGTTGAATGTACGAACTATTCTGCACAATGTCAAGTATTTTCCAAAAATTCTTTGGACTGAGTTCTCCTAAAAAAATATTATTTCACCAGATCGTGGTAGTGTTTTTGATTTTTGGACATATTTAAAGCAGTCCAATCGATTTTTGTATCCATTTCAAATTTCCGGACTTCACATGTTTTTATCTGACAGTAATGGCAGCATTTTTCTGGAATACAAGGATCCGCATGTACAAAAACTTCCACTACACCTGGCCAGTCCAACTCTAAAACATTTTCCAACTCCTCAACTTCATCATGTACTTGCTTTAAGTCCAAATAATAGGGTAATGTCAAATGAAGGTCAATATGTCTATCTCCACCATATTGCTGCACACGCATATTATGTACATCAATCCAAGTATCTTTTCTATGTTGATTAATAACTTTCACAGTAGCTTCCAATGCTTCAGGGTCAGCTTCGTCCATCAGACCGGCCACAGACTTCCTCACTAAGCCATACCCAGAATACACAATATAGGCAGAAAAACCAATAGCGATGATGGAGTCCAAAGCTAGGATTTTAGTTATATACAATACAGTAACTCCCAAAACCAACAATAATGATGTAAAGGTATCCGTCAACAAGTGCTTCCCATTGGCAATTAAGGTAATGCTATTGGTTTGTTCGCCTTTCTTTCTTAAGGTATACCCCAACACACCATTGACTATGCCGCTACCTGCAATGAGCAAAATACCTTCTAAAAGATTGTCTAACTCTTGAGGAAAAAATAGGTTATATATGGATTGGTAAATGATAAATAAACCTGCGATAATAATTAAAGCTCCTTCTAAACCTGCGCTAAAAAATTCAATTTTTCCGTGACCATAAGGATGATTGTCATCACGTGGCCTAGAACTGAGGTAAATGGAGTAAGAGGCAAAACCTGCTGCAACCACATTTACAATACTCTCCAGGGCATCCGTCAAGATCGCCGTAGATCCAGTAATCACGTAGGCGTAAAATTTAATAATCAACAATAATACGCTGACTACCAAAGAAATCCTGACCCATCGAGAACGTGTTGCTTCCACTTTGCTTCATTAAATGAGGTACAAATAGAAGGATTTTTTTCATAGTACCCAAACTATTCTCTTGAATTTGGCAGAAGTTCCTAACGAGATTCCTTAATTTGTAAAAAAAAGTCATGGAAGCTAAAATTGAGAAATTCCCAACCTCCATTAAAAGCCTGGCTATCTTACTGTTGATCATCTCCATCATATTTATCCTCATTGTTGGGAGAAGTATCCTGATTCCACTTATTTTAGCCGGTTTACTTTCCATTATTTTAACTCCTGTAGGTGAGCAATTTGAAAAATGGGGTTTGGGAAGAACAAGTAGCACAATCCTGACCGTGCTTAGTGGGTTGATCGCAATTCTAGCCTTACTGAGTTTTTCAGTCTTACAAGTAGTGAGTTTTAGCAAAGACTTGGAGAATGTGGGGGAAAAATTGAATGATTATTTGAGTAGTTTCAATGAATTTGTTCAGCAAAAACTTGGTATAGCAACAGGTTTGGAAAATGGATTTGATCAGGAATACCTGATCGATTTGATCGAAACCAATGGGTCTAATATTGCACAGGCAATTTTAGGTACCTTGGGTTCATTGTCCAGCTTTGTATTGTTACCAATTTTCATTTTCTTCTTTATTTTGTACAGGGGGCATTTGACCGATTTTTTTGTGTATTTATTCCAATCAAAAGATCCTGATCAAGTCAAATCTGAGATTAAAGAAAATCGGAAACTCATTCAAAATTATATCTTAGGACTGCTGAAAGTTATGAGTATTTTAGCCATTCTGAACAGTGTTGCCTTATTTAGTCTAGGAATCAAACATGCCATTTTCTTTGCTGTATTTGCTGCTATTCTGAATGTTATCCCCTATTTAGGCCCATTATTAGGAGCAATTTTACCGATGACATTTGCATTTCTTACCAAGGAGACATTGTTTTATCCCATTGCAGTATTTGCTTCTTTCCAAGTCATTCAATTGATCGAAAGTAACTTTCTGACACCCAAAATCGTGGGAAGCAATGTAAACTTGAATGCATTTGTAACGTTTTTGGGATTACTCATAGGAGCATCCATTTGGGGTGTGGCAGGAATGATTATCATTATCCCCACCCTAGCGATCCTTCGAAAAATATTTGAGCTATCTGATAGCACAAAACCATACGCTTTTCTGTTAGGAGAAGAGAAGATTAAACAATCAGAGGAAAACGAATGAAAAAGCACATATTATTATTCTGCTTACTCATACTAGGTGCATTGACCGCATGTGACGACGATGATAGCAGAAAAGGAAGGTTTTTATTGAAAGGGAATGAAAAGGTTAAAGACAATGATTTAACTGGTGCCATTAAGTTTTATACAGAGGCTTTAGGCATCGATCCAACCTACAAAGACGCTTTATATAATAGGGGGTTGATGTACCAGCGTTTGAATAGATTGGATCAGGCTATTCAAGATTTCACTTTGGCTCTTCAATATAATCCTGACGACTTCGAATTGCTTTTCCAACGAGGTCTTGCCTATGTTGACAACGGAGAATTTTACAAAGCCCAAGCAGATGCTAACAATCTCGTCAGTAAATTCCCTGAGGAATGGAAAAGCTTCTTTTTATCTGGTTTGGTTGCAGAAAAGCTCAAACAAAATGATGAAGCGTTAGCAGCTTTTGATACTGGTTTGGCCCTTCAGCCCGATAATGTGGATTTGATTACCAATAAAGCTACTATATTGTATTATTTGAAAAGATTGGAAGAAGCAGAAAGCTTACTGACCAAAGCAATAGCCATCAATCCACAAGAAGCAAATATATACAACCTACAAGGGATGGTTGCTTTCGAACGAGAGGAATATACCCAAGCATTAAATTTTGTGGAAAGAGCCTTGGAACTAGACCCGAGAAACCCCTATTTCTACAATAACAGAGGCCTATTTAAAGTATACCTGGGGTATTTGGATGAAGGATTAAAGGATATCAATCAGAGCATTAAGCAAGAACCTCGAAACAATTTCGCCCTTAGAAACAAAGGTATCTACTACTACTACAAAGGCGAAAAGGCATTGGCTATGCAATACCTTCGCGATTTATATGAAAAATTTCCTGAGTTAGAGCTAGTAGAGAAATATTACCAGCTTACAGAAGCCTTATAATTGAGAAATCATTAAGACTTCTTTGATTTTCTTCAAAAGCTCAGATGCATCGATAGGTTTTGATACATAACCTTCAAAACCTATCTCTTCCATTTTGTCCAGATATTCCAACTTGTCTGCCGCAGAAAGGGCTAGTACAGGAACGGACGAAAATTCTTTGATTTTCTGAGTCGCATCGAAACCATTCATAATAGGCATTTGAATATCCATCAGCACACAATCAAATAGTTCATTTTTCACAGCCTCTACAGCTTCCTTACCATTATTGACCCGCTTGTAGTTCATGCCCCATTTCTTGAGTATTTTACCCAACACCAAGGCATTGACATCATTATCCTCAGCCATCAATAGCTTCACCTGATTGATATCCACCGGCTTTCTTAGCTTATCCAAGCCACTGATCACAGGTTTTTCTTCTACTGGTGTTTGAGCTACAATAACCTTTTTAACAACTGCTGTTTCTGTCGTAGTTGCTTTTGGGGTTGGCGTGGCTTCCTTATAAACTTTATCGAATTCCAACTCAAAATAAAAGGTAGAACCTGTCCCTAATTCAGACATCACGTTAATATCTGAATCCATCAGATTCAACAGTTTTTTTGTAATGGATAAACCCAAACCAGTACCCCCATATTTTTTGCTGTAGGACTGCTGTATTTGATCATATTCGCTAAATAGTCTTGCAATATTCTCCTTGGCAATACCAATACCCGTATCTTTTACCTCAAAGTAGACCTTTATCTTTTCAGCTTTATTTTCTTTCAACAATAGATTGAGTTCAACTTGGCCTTTATCAGTAAATTTCAGCGCATTGGTTAGTAGATTATTAAGCACTTGCGTCAATCGAACTTTATCTGTTCTAACATCTACATTAACATCAAAATCTGCGGTCCAACTCAATTGGTTTTGAGTTTCTTTGGCATGATGCTCCAAGCTATTGATAATTTGGGCCAACAACTCACTTAAGTTCACACTGGTTTTTTCCAGTGTTAGCTTGCCTACCTCAATTTTCTGGAAATCCAACAAATCATTGATCATGGACATTAAGCTATCCACAGCAAAATTGATGGTTTGAAAGGCGGAAGCCTGACCTTGAGTATGATCGTCTTGCATCAAGGAATATACTGAACCTGATATCGCATTCAGAGGGGTTCGCAATTCATGACTGACAATAGAAAGGAATTCAGATTTGACTTTACTTGCTTTAAGAGCCTCTTCCTTAGCTTTTTTCAAATGGTCTTCAAAACTCATCTGAGAGGTAACATCATTCAGATACCCATACCATACCACATCTCCTGTTTCCAACTGAATAGGCTTGGCACTTCCCAAAACCCACTTGTAATTCATTTCTCCAGCAGTTTTTACCCGAAACTTACAGGACCATGGAGAAAGCTTACGGGCAGAAGAAACGGTACTTGTCAAGACTTTGGGTAAGTCCTCGGAATATACGAGACTGATAACTTTACCAATGTCATTAAACTCAGAAAAATCCTCATCTGGTAAATCCAGCAAATCTCTGATGCCTGAACTTACATAATTAAACTTCATCTCCCCTTCTGTATCCACCGTAAACTGATACAAGGCTCCAGGAATTTGCTCGGTTAAATGTTTGAGCACCTCCACAGATTGTCCTGAACTTTTGGATACAATCATTTTATCGGATATATCCCGAGCTTGGGAGATCAGGTAATTCTTCCCTTTGACATGTACAATGGAGGAATGTATATCCAACTCCATGGTGGAGCCTCCTGGCAATAAATAAAAACCTGTATAATTTTTGGGGCCATCGAGTGTGATTTGATTGAGGTGGCCTTCCCAAATTTCATTATTTTCAAATATCTGCTCTACATCCCAAATGTGGTATTTTTTGGTAGACTGAAGGTTAAGTAAATTTCTTACCCGTTGGTTTGCAAAAATTACTTGCCCACTTAAATCAGAAACCAATAAAAAGTCGGGACCTGCATCCATTAAGTTTTTGAACAACGAAATTTCATCTATTTGAAATTTGTATGTAGAAATATCTTGGATGCTCCCAAAAACTTTCACAGGCTTACCTTCTTGCAACACAGCCTGTCCAATTAATCGTACCCAAGAAGTTTGAGTTTGGTCTTTGGTCAATTGCACCTCTAAATCAAACCCCTTTCCATCATTGACCAAATTCGCAAAAGCAGCCTGTAAGGTTGGGC
Source organism: Mongoliitalea sp. (assembly GCF_054166905.1). Taxonomy (NCBI): domain Bacteria; kingdom Pseudomonadati; phylum Bacteroidota; class Cytophagia; order Cytophagales; family Cyclobacteriaceae; genus Mongoliitalea; species Mongoliitalea sp. Next base: position 73,019 of record NZ_JBSZCK010000037.1, read on the forward strand.
GGAAATGAGAAACACAACGATTGATGAGTAAATCAAAGCTCATCTCTGTGCTATCGGGTATTCCTGTGAGCTTATGAAATTCAGGAGAAATGATCCATTTCTTATCAAACAATAAATGTTCCCAAAAACCGATCCCAGCAAGTGCCTCCCCAGATTTAAAAATCCTATTATTACTTTCTTTCTCTGCTAGCAGTTTTTTATTATCTGTCACATCCCTTCCCACTGCATAAAACTTACCAACTATAAAATGGATATTAAATTCCATCCATCGGTATTCCTCATATGCATTGAGGATTCTAGCTGTGAATTGGGTATTTTTCCGATCATCTTTGACATCAAATACCAAGGATTTAACAAACTCTACATCATCTTTGTGGAAAAATTCACACAACTCGATGTTAATAACTTCATCTGCGGCATATCCCAATATCGATTTGACCGAGTTACTTATCCACGTCAGGTAATTTTCCTGACCTATGGCAACTAAATCCATACTGTTTCTAAAAAAATAATGTGCTTCCTTTTTGGTAGGAAGCCCCTGCCCTCTCATCTCCTTACCTTTATAAAAAAGGAAATAATTAGATCCATTTTCCTGTGGTAATTCGAGATTGAACGTATAGTCTACTCCCATAAAACGGAGAATAAGCTCCTCATTGAATAGGTAGCTGTTGATATCCAATCCTAAGCCAACTAAACTCCGCTCATCCAAAAATTGTCCAACAAGATCTTCAAAGATCTGATTGTTGTAGAATATATTGTAGGGATAGGTATCATCGGCCAAAAATACCATTTCGGTTGACTCAAAAATTATTTTCTTGAACGTATTATTGATACCTCTTTCTTTCATGAAAGCTTTTAAAATCTAATGGGTAAATCTATCGAATTGGGCAATTAAATACAAATACTGTATCAGGCATTAAACATACATTTTTTTGTTTTTTACACCAAATTTTTTGTTGTTAAAATTTTAAATTCCAAACTCCACTTGGAACATTCCTGTCCAAGAATTTCCTGTATTATCAAATTTAGAAAATCCTTCTAACCATTTATACCCAATATTTGCCTGAATTTTTATCCTATGACCATTCATGTAATAGGTATATCCCATGAGTGCTGTATCGGTCCTTTGCTGCAAGTCCCTAATAATCTCAGAAGGTAAAACATTGGAATATCTCACAGCCAATTCCGATTTTCTGGAGACCATTCTACTTATTTGTAGATTCATACCATCTCCTACTACGATATACCGAATATCACCTGTCTCATTTTCTGTTATGGGGTTAATCGCAGTCCGCTTTAAATATTCTCCACTGACTGCCCAACCCAAATGTTTATAGACCCCATCAATAATCAATGTATTCATATCACGCTCGTCAAACAGTTGCGGACCAAGCTGCCCACCTGTTCTTACAGCTTTTTGATTCATGGAATAAGTCAAGGCAATAGAAAATTTAGGCCTTGGCTCAAATTCTAAATCCCCTTCAGAGTAATCCCCTTTATTCGTGAACTTTCCCAATGGGAGGTATTCAATCCTTCCTGTGTAAGCTAATCCATTATTAATGGCTATTGCATTTCTACCATCTCCAGAAGTTATAGCTGTTTTTAGTTGAAGAATGGATTGATTGGGAAAAGTCTCTGTATAATAACCAAAAAATCCGAAATCACGATCCAGGGTGAAGATTCCGTTAGCAATAGAACGGTCCGCAAACTGTAAATTGCCCGAACTAATCACACGCTGTCTATTTCCTGGCAGCTTCGATTGTCCAAAACCAATATAAAATTTATCATTGACCACATAATAAAGTATTGCGTCACGTAATGGCTGAGCTATAAACCCAGCCTCTAAGTCTAAATCCGCCCGAGAAAAAGCCAATTGAATATAGTATTGAAATCGAGGGTTCATCACATACCCATCTAAGCGCAATCGAAGTCTTCTGACCCTCATTTCAAAATCATTGATTTCAAAATCGTCCCCTCCTAAGGTGTTAAAGCCTGCCCTGTTTTGCATTCTGAACCGTAGATTCATTAAAAACAAGGAGTCTTTCGAAAAACTGATTCCATCATCCACATAAAGAAGGGCTCGTTCATCCGATTCAACAGATTGTGCAAAGCCATGTATCGGTGAAATACAAAGAAAAACTATAGAAAAAACTGCTAACCAGCTAAATTTCATGCAATTAACCAATAAACTATAAGTAAGTAAGCTTTGATTGTCCTTAAATGTCCAAAAAAAAGACCAGTCAACAAATGACTGGTCTTTAATTTATTTTCAAATAGATTTCTTAGACACCTTCTTTAATTAGATTCAATGCAGAACCTGCTTTGAACCAACCGATCTGACCTTGATTGTAAGTATGGTTTACAGTAATTTCATCTGTAGAGCCATCCTTGTGCGTCAATTTCACAGTCAATGGCTTGCCAGGAGCAAATTCAGTCAAGCCTAAGATGTCGATAGCATCGTCCTCTTGGATCAAATCATAATCCGCAGGGTTGGCAAATGTCAAAGCCAACATCCCTTGCTTTTTCAGGTTGGTTTCATGGATTCGTGCGAAAGATTTTACCAAGATGGCACGAACACCTAAGAATCTTGGCTCCATTGCGGCATGCTCTCGGGAAGAACCTTCACCATAGTTTTCATCACCAACGACGATTGTTCCAATGCCTTCTGCTTTGTAATGACGCTGTACCGCAGGCACTTCACCATAGGCTCCAGTCAACTGATTTTTCACCTTGTTGGTCTCACCATTGTATGCATTGACAGCACCGATCAACATGTTATTGGAGATGTTATCCAAGTGACCTCTGAATCTCAACCACGGACCTGCCATTGAAATATGGTCTGTTGTACACTTTCCTTTGGCTTTAATCAATAATTTCAATCCTGTTAAATCTGTACCTTCCCAAGGCTTAAAAGGAGCCAATAATTGCAAACGCTCAGATTTAGGATCTACAATCACATCCACAGAAGAACCATCTTCTGCAGGAGCTTGATAACCTGCATCCTCTACAGCAAAGCCCTGAGTAGGCATTTCCAAACCAGCAGGCTCATCCAATTTCACTTGTTGACCATCTTCATTTGTTAAGGTATCAGTCGCAGGATTAAAGGTCAAATCACCCGCAATGGCCAAGGCTGTAACGATTTCAGGAGAAGCTACAAAGGCGTGGGTATTGGGGTTACCATCTGCTCTTTTTGCAAAGTTTCTGTTGAAGGAAGTGATGATGGAGTTTTTCTCCTGCTTATCGGCACCATGTCTAGCCCACTGACCGATACAAGGACCGCAGGCATTCGCTAATACCACACCACCCATATTGCCAAATACATCCAAGAAGCCATCTCTTTCGACAGTGAAGCGAACTTGTTCAGATCCTGGGGTGATGGTGAACTCAGATTTAGCAACCAACTTTTTATCTACTGCCTGCTTAGCAAGAGATGCTGCTCTAGATATATCTTCATAAGAGGAGTTAGTACAAGAACCAATCAAACCTACTTCCAATTTCGCAGGCCATCCATTTTCTTTAACAGCAGCAGCAAACTTAGATAAAGGCCAAGCCAAATCTGGAGTAAAAGGTCCATTGATATGTGGCTCCAACTCAGAAAGGTTGATATCGATTACCTGATCGAAATACTTCTCAGGATTTGCATAAACTTCTTCGTCTCCAGTCAAATGCTCTTTAACTGCATTTGCTAAATCTGCGATATCGTTTCGGTCTGTACCTCTCAAGTAAGCTTCAGATTTCTCATCATATCCAAAAATAGAAGTCGTAGCACCAATTTCTGCACCCATGTTACAAATAGTGCCTTTACCTGTAGCAGAAAGGGAACGTGCTCCGTCACCGAAATATTCAACTACTGCACCGGTACCACCTTTCACAGTCAAGATTCCAGCGACTTTCAGAATAACGTCTTTGGCAGAAGTCCAACCAGATAATTTTCCAGTCAAACGAACACCAATTAATTTAGGGAATTTAAGCTCCCAAGGAAGACCTGCCATCACATCGCAAGCATCAGCTCCACCGACACCGATAGCAATCATTCCTAGTCCACCGGCATTTGGCGTATGGGAATCTGTACCGATCATCATACCTCCAGGGAATGCATAGTTTTCAAGAACTACTTGGTGGATGATACCCGCACCTGGTTTCCAGAAGCCAATACCGTATTTATTAGAAACAGAGGCAAGAAAATCGTATACCTCTTTATTTTTATCTTTTGCTTTAGTCAAATCAGCAGTTGCTCCAATTTCAGCTTGAATCAAATGATCACAATGTACTGTGGAAGGAACGGCTACTTTACTTCTCCCGGCTTGCATAAACTGTAACAATGCCATCTGAGCAGTTGCATCTTGCATAGCTACTCTGTCTGGTTGAAAGTCCACATAGGAAACTCCTCTATCATAGCTCTGAGTAGCAGCACCCTCGGAAAGGTGTGCGTATAATATTTTCTCCGTCAAAGTCAATGGTCTACCCACTGCCTTGCGTGCGGCCTCAATACGGGAAGGGAACTTCTCGTATACCGCTTTGATCATTTCTATATCAAACGCCATTAGGAAATTGTATTTATGTTAAATGGTTTATTTTAAAATCGTTTGCAAAGATAAAAAATAAGGGCAAAATCGGAAGACAAATAGCTAGAAGCCTGCTAATTTATATACACTCTCTACAAGCTAAGCCAAATACTTAGCCCAAAGACTAAAAAACCACAAATAAAAAAGATCCCCGTGTATTTGAAAAGTTCTTTGACTGGAAGCCCTGTCAACGATAGTAATGGCAAAGCCCAAAATGGTTGCAACATATTACTGACTTGATCTCCAAAAGCAAATACCATCACCATGGAAGCTGGTTCTAATGATAATTCCTGTACCGCATTCATAATAATTGGTCCCTGAATAGCCCATTGTCCCCCTCCGGAAGGCACAAAAAGGTTAAACAAGGCTGCACTAACAAAAGTAAGCAAGGGAAAAAAATGCTACCCTCCTAATTGAATCAGGCCTAAGGAAAGCTGCTCCAACAATCCAGAATATTTCAAGACTCCCAAAATACCTGCATACAAAGGGAATTGTATAATAATGTCAACTGCCCCTTTGACAGCTACTGTTACTCCTGCTACAAACCCCTTGATGCTTTGATAAAATACCAATCCTAAGGCAAAAAGCAAAAAATTGATATAGTTGAGATCAATAAAACTTAGTCCTTTTTTTCCAGAGGTAAAGAAATCAGCCATGGCCAATAACAACATCACTAAACCTACAAACAAGCCTTTTTTATCCGAGAAACTATTTAAAGGAATTTGAGAAACAGGCACTTCAAAGGATTTACTTACTGAAGATTTTTTCTTTGATAAAACAAACAAGACAACAGTCATCACCAAAAGCAAAAGCGCATTTGTCCATAGATTGAACGAGGAAAAAACAGTCTTAGAGATGGGCAGTACACCAATGGTGGGTGCTAAAAAATGTCCTTCCTCTGCAACTTTAAGTGTAGCTGAACCCGAAAATCCCCCATGCCAAACCATCATACCGAGATATGCAGAAGCAGCAATCAAAGGATAATTGATAGCGATGCTTTGTTGCTTGCAATGATTGGCGATTTTGACTGCCAAAATAGCGCCTAATATCAAGCCAAAGCCCCAATTGAAATAACCGGCAGCCATCGCTGTCAGCCCTGTAGTCAAAACCGCAGAGGTATTGGAACGCACTTTTTGAATCAACGTATTTAATAACCTGTCTACTGGCTTTGTTAATGCGAGCGCATGTCCAAGGATAAGGATAAGCACCATTTGCATGGTAAACTCCAAAAGCTCCCAGAAACCTTTTTTCCAAAAACCTAAGACATTAAAGCCATAGCTAAGCATTGAGGAATCCTCTGGAATCGTGCCAATCCATGCAATGAAAATCACGATCAGTGTGAGGATAAGTGCAATTTCAAATGTCCCAGGAATTCTCAATGGTTTAATCATGCTGAATTTTCTCCATAATTTCTCAAAATATAAAACAATAACCATCCAAAATAATCAGAATTCCGTATTTTCGAACTATTCAACCTTTGATTACATTGGAATTTAATATCTTTTCAGCCACACTTTTACTAAGCGGATTACTGGTGACAGTCCTCTCTTTAGCGCTTTTAAAGAGACTGGATGCGACTATCAAATGGTTTGCAATAACCATGTTATTAGTCTCATTTTGGTCGATTGCATATAGTTTTGAGTTGGCCAGTACCCGATTGGAAGATATGCTCTTTTGGATCAAATTGGAATATGTAGGGATTTCTCTTGCGCCAGGAGCATGGTTATGGTTTTGTATCAATTATTCAAACAGGGAAGCTTGGCAAAGAAAACGATTTTTTTATCTGGTCTTTTCATTACCACTGATTACGTTTCTGATGGTACTCATTAATGACTTTCATCAGCTTCATTACAAGTCTACAATTTTGGATGATTCAGGTCCGTTCCCCTTACTTGACATTACCGCTGGACCTTGGTATTATATTCATACTGCTGTCTTTTATATCTATCTATTCCTAGGAAATTATTGGCTATTCTTGAGTTTCAAGGGAGCAGAAAAGATCTATCGAAAACAAATCAACTTACTCATAGCCGCTGGAATATTGCCATGGCTTATCAATATTTTTTATTTATTTGGATGGAGACCTTTTGACCATTTGGACTTGACACCTTATGGTTTCCTGTCAGTTTACATCGTAATTGGAATCGGCTTATTAAAGTTTGATTTATTTGATCTCAAACCTATTGCCAGGGATAAAACTTTGGATGTCATTGACAAAGGAATTTTGGTATTTGACCCATTAAATAGGCTCATTGATATCAATAAAGCCGCACGAATGCTATTGCAATTACCAAATGATGGAAAAATTGGGATGGATTGTCAGCTATTGCTCGAAGATTATCCAGCTATCGTGGATGCAATTAAATCCAAGAAGAAATTAAGCATAGAATTAGAAAAGAATAATAAAAACGGGCATCTGCAAGCAGAAACAACGATTATAACAGACCTACATGGGGAACATTTGGGCGTGTTACTGCTGATTGATGACATCAGCATTCTCAAAAATAATCAAAGTCAAATCCAAAAGCAGTCCGAAGAATTAGGGGAACTTAATAAGTTGAAAGATAAATTATTCTCCATTATTTCACATGACCTTAAAGGACCTATTCATGGACTGAATGAATTGATCAAGCTCACAAATAAGGGAATCGTCACCAAAGACGAATTCTTCGACATTCTACCTGACATCGCAAAAAATGTAGATTCTGTATCTATTTTGATGGAAAATCTACTTGCATGGACAAGTTCTCAAATGAAAGGTGAATATGTAGATAAACGGGAATTTGACATTTCGGAATTGGTTAGTCAAACATTTGAATTATACATCAATCGTGCATTGGAAAAGGGAATCAATCTTAAAGTAGACAAAAAAGAACATATTAAAGCATTTGCTGACCGGAATATGATTGACTTAGTTTTAAGAAATCTGGTAAGTAATGCAGTGAAATTTTCAGGATTGGGCGACCAGGTAAGGATTATATTGGAAGAAAAAAACAGCAAAGTTAGTGTTGAAATCCTAGATACAGGACTTGGTATCAACCCGGAAAATCTTAAAAAACTGAATCATGGAGAGTCCTTCACTACCTTGGGGAAAAATAATGAAAGTGGTACCGGGCTTGGTATTCTGCTCGTCAAAGACTACATCCAGAAAAATGGTGGTGAACTTATCATCACTAGTGAATTGAATAAGGGAAGCTCCTTTTACTTCGAACTTCCCAAAAGAGTCCCCGAAGCTTAAAGCTCCTTTAAAAAGGCTATCGTATCTATATTGTCGGCATAATCGGATAAACTTGGACATTGAGCCTGACCAAATGAAAGGCTTTCTGGATACCAACTATCTTTGCTGAGAATCACCTGAATTTTATCTTTCATTCCTTTCAAACGCTGATCAAGATTGTTTTGACCCTCGTAGACCTCATAGTAGAGCATACTAATGGGTGAAACTAATTCTGTACTCTCTCGCACTATTAAAAACCCATTATCCAAGTGCTCTTCCTTATTTACCAATAGAATAGATTTATTGTATTCATAATTATTGAAGTATTTGTGATGATCCCTTACGCTGGCAAAGGGCTCTATACCATGTAAAAAGGATTGGAGGGTTTCACGAGTGGGCACAAACAATTTAGATACATTCCTACAGCCCAATCCGTAGTATTGGAAAACATCTTGACCCAACTGCTCAAAATCTTCGGGTCCTTCTGTTCCATTTAAAATCGCCACAGAGGTTCTATTTTTTCTTATGATATGCGGGAACTTTCCAAAATAGTAATCAAAATATCGAGAGGAGTTATCACTCCCTGTGGCGATGTAGGCGTCCATGCCCTTTAGCATATCTTGAAAATGCACCTTAGCCGCCAACTCGGGAGCAATTTCATTCAGTTCATTGACAATCCATCGAATAGTTATGGCATCAGTACTGCTCAACTTTACATAAGCTTCGTGCCCCACCATTAATACTGAAAGCAAATCATGGAATCCTACTGCAGGAACATTACCCGCCATTAAAATACCAATCTTTTTTGGCTGGATCGTATCAGGTAGTGAGTAAGCTTGCAACCATTCACTCAAAGAATCTTTGGTCAAATAACTTCCGATTTCTTTGAAAGCATTGCGAACTTGCACCTCTGTAAACCAACTGTTAGAATTTTGAATTTGTCTAGCGAGTTCCTCAAAAGACGAATCTTCTACTGAATTCCGGATCAACTGACCTAGGGCACTAAAGGCTTCAATTTTATTTTCAATAGTCATGTGCTTCTTCAAATCAGCCGCAAAGATACCAATTGAATTGATGTGCATTGGATAGAACGAATTTAAATTACTTAGCATGACAAGTTTTTTTTGCAAGTTTGAACCTATGCTTCTTACTTTTGTTTAGGAATTATAATTGAGAAGTATATGGCTATAATGATAACTGACGAATGCATCAACTGCGGTGCATGCGAACCAGAGTGCCCGAATACGGCAATTTATGAGGGAGGTATTGAATGGACATGGGCAGGAGGCACAAACCTCACAGAAGTTACGCTTCCTGACGGTACAGTAGTAGATGCTCATGAAAAGCAGACTCCTGTGTCAGATGAATTTTACTACATTGTCACTGACAAATGTACAGAATGCACTGGTTTCCATGAAGAACCTCAATGTGCAGCTGTTTGTCCTGTGGACTGTTGCGTGGATGACCCTGATCATAGAGAAACAGAAGAGGAGTTACTGGCCAAAAAAGTAAAAATGCACGGCGAATAAGCATATATGAGGGCTATTGTTAGCCCTCATTTTTATTTTTTTTGAGGATGAAGCGATTGATTTTGAGGCTGAGCAACAAGTTTTTTATGTATTTGTTTGAAAAAATATTGAAAAGTTTTTGATTTTTTTTTTCTATTTGAATTATCTTGGCAGCTGATTTAAAGTCAAACTACAAAAAAATACTTCATACAGTGGAAGATAACAGAGGTAATGAGCGAGATGAGATTTTCTCCAAAAGGGTAAAGGCGGGAAAAAGGACATACTTTTTCGATGTGAAGGCTACCAGATCCAATGATTATTATTTAACAATCACAGAGAGCAAAAGGAGAAACAACCAGGATTCTTTTACATTTGAAAAACACAAAATTTTCTTGTACAAAGAGGACTTCGGCAAATTTGTGGAAGCTTTACAAGAAGCCGTAGACCATGTAAAAAATGATTTGATGCCTGATTTCGATTTTTCACAGTTTGAAAATGAAGAATCAGAGACAGCATTTGATGACGAATTGAAGTGGGAGTAAAATCCTAACAAATTTTAATTAAGAGAAAGAGTTTAAATTTGCAACATAGCCTTGGATTTCGTAATCTAGAGTCTAATTGCAATTAAACCCTTTCTCTTTTTTTCAATCCTTATGAAAAAACCAATTCTCATCCTCAGTATCCTACTAGTGTTGGTATTTGTGTTGGGATGGTATTTTTCAAACATCACCCTTTATTTCATTTTTTCTATTGTTTTGGCGGCTATCCTCCGACCATTGACCAATCGGTTGAATTCATTCCAGCTATTCGGTCAAAATATACCCCGATGGTTTGCAATCCTTACCTCCTTTTCGGTGATCGGATTATTGATATTCTTGATGAGTTTACTCTTCCTTCCATTGATCGGTAATCAAATTGAAGTTATTTCTTCCTATGATTTGGATTATATTTATGAGCAGATTCAAAATCCAGTTGGCAAAGTAGAGGATATTTTGATCCAATATGAAATCATCAAAGGCGAACCGGGCTTTCTAATCACTCAGGTTCGGGAAACCATGGTCAATAGTTTCAAAGCCATTAATTTCCAGGGGGTCATCAACAGTATATTGAACACCACAAGCTCCTTTTTGATTGCTTTGATGGCTGTTTTGTTTATTACCTTTTTTCTTTTGTTGGAAAATGGACTTTTGAGAAGAAATATTATCAACTTAATACCCAACGCCTACTTTGAGCTCTCCGTGGCTGCTTTCAGTAAAGTGGAGCGTCTACTTTCCAATTACTTGGTCGGCTTATTGATTCAAATTACTACCATATTTTCAATAGCTTCCATTGGACTTACCTTGATGGGAATAGAGTATGCACTGACAATCGCATTTTTTGCCGCAGTAGCGAACTTAATCCCCTATGCAGGGCCAATCTTAGGATCCACTTTTGGAGTATTGGTAGGATTATCTACAGGTACTTTTGCTGAAACCAACGAAATCCTATTTATGGTTTTTAAGATTCTTTCCGTCTTTGCGGTGGTACAATTGACGGATAATGTACTCTTGCAACCATTAATTTTTTCGAAATCTGTAAAAGCGCATCCGCTTGAAATATTTGTTATTATCTTTGCCGGTGCAAAAATCGCCGGCATTTTAGGGATGATTTTTGCAATCCCTGTGTATACCATTTTTAGGGTTTCCTTTCTGGAATTTCTAAGAGGTTACAGGGAGTACAAAATCTTCAAATTGTAAAACAACGAACAATGGCATTACAGTGCGGTATTGTAGGGTTGCCCAACGTGGGAAAATCAACCCTTTTCAATGCATTATCCAGTGCAAAAGCAGAAGCGGCAAATTTCCCCTTTTGTACAATCGAACCAAACGTAGGTGTGGTAACAGTGCCCGACCAACGCTTGAAAACCTTGGAAAACTTGGTAAATCCACAAAAAGTGGTGCCCACCGTGATTGAGTTCGTAGATATTGCCGGCTTAGTCAAAGGTGCCTCGAAAGGTGAAGGCTTGGGCAATAAATTTCTAGCAAATATCCGAGAGGTAGATGCAATCATCCATGTCGTAAGATGTTTTCAGGATGACAACATTGTTCACGTAGCAGGTGGAGTGGATCCTATTTTTGACAAAGAGGTGATAGATACTGAATTACAGCTTAAAGATATCGAGTCTGTAGACAAGAAAATTTTGCGATTAGAAAAAATCGCAAAATCTGGCGATGCTAAGGCAAAAAAAGAGCTGGAAATTCTTCAACTATTCAAGGCCGAACTGACTGCTGGTAAAAATGCCCGTGCGGTACAAGTAGAAAAAGAAGATTTGGAAGCCGTAAGAGACCTTCATTTACTTACCATCAAACCTGTGCTTTACGTAGCAAACGTGGACGAGAACAGTATTCTGACAGGAAATGAATTTGTAGAACAACTACGTGAGAAAGTAAAAGAAGAACAAGCGGATGTCATTGTTCTGTGTGCTGCCATTGAATCTCAAATAGCTGAGTTTGAAGACTTGGAAGAAAAAGAACTATTCTTATCCGAATACGGTCTAGATGAAAGTGGCTTGAATAAATTGATCCGTGGTGCTTATACTCTACTTGATTTGATCACCTATTTTACCGCAGGTGTGCAAGAAGTAAGAGCTTGGACCATCAAAAAGGGTTGGAAAGCGCCGCAGGCAGCCGGAGTGATTCATACAGACTTCGAGCGCGGGTTTATCAAAGCAGAAGTGATCAAATTAGATGATTACGAGAAGTTCAAAACTGAGGCAGCATGCCGCGAAAATGGTAAAATTGCCATTGAAGGAAAAGAATATATCGTAAAAGATGGTGACATTATGCATTTTAGATTTAATGTCTGATATTTGTTAAAAAATTATTGCTAAATTTATCCACAACTTAATTACCCAACAAACGTTAATAATTATAATTTAATCATTGTTTCATAAATATTTTTATTACCCGTGAGAATAAGATTGATATTTTCGTTAAAAAACAAAGGAGCTTATTTACCCTTTCACCACCAGTACATACTGGCACAGTTCCTAAAAGGTCTCATTGTCAAAGGAGGCAAAGAAGAGTTTTTCAATTACAATTACTTCAACTTCTCTGGTTTGAAAGGTCAGACCAAAGTGAGTAGAAGTGGGCTTCATTACTATTCAAGTTTAGTTACCCTTGTCCTTTCGTCACCAAATGAGGAGTTCATGGACTATTTGCTTGAACAAGTTTTTGCTACGCCTAAGATTGAATTAGGAAACCTTATTCTATCCCCTGAGTACACTGAACTGGAATCAGAACCTGAATTAGAGACTTCAAACAAGTTCGTTTGTATCTCTCCTTTGGTATTATTGACACCAGCTTTCAATGATGAGTCAGGCAAAAGGTTCATAAATCCAGATACCGACGAATTTTCGGATCTGTTATATGAATCTACCCTTACTCGTATGGAAAGGTCTGGTTGGTATACCCAAGAGCAGATGGAGTCCTTCTACAAGTTCCAAGTGGTACCGGACATGAATTATGTAAACAAGCTGAGAGAGCAGCAAAAGAAATTTGCTAGAATCTACTCTGTGTATGATATGGATGTAAAGTATGAAGTAAGAGGCTACACGCTTCCATTTACTTTGTATGCAGCACCGGAAGTACAAGACTTTGTCTTCAAATGTGGCTTGGGTGCTTTCACCCATAAAGGTTTTGGTATGTTAGACTTAGCGAATCATGCTACGGTACAGCGTACAACGCCTTACAAGTTTAAGCGAGAAGGATTCGTTCCTTACAAGCCTAGCGAAAGACAAAGACCTTCAGAATTGGAGGAAGGTAGTTCAGAAGAACTTTAAAAAATTAAATCCGGCTTTTCAGCCGGATTTTTTTATACTTAGAATCTTCGCTTATTAGGATTAAGGTTGAAATATCCGATTAATTCATCGTATCGGGAACCCATATCTCGGTAATAGACAAAGATTTCATATTCATTCTCCGTCTCAAAGAAGCTTCCTTCTAAAGACCGGGTGTCAAAACCCTCTCCAGATTTATATCCATACATATAATCATACCATCCCTGCTTCATCAGAATCGTTGCCTGATAGGTATTGGTCCGCTTATTCAATTCCATTTTCGCTGCCGGATCTTTGCCCCATTGTGTAAAGGCACCTACTATATAAGGTGTGTCCGTTACGCCTTCTGCAGATAGGTTGAAGGTAGTCACCATGTATTCACTCTCCAGGTCATAATTCCTTCTTTCTACATTCATGATCGCAAATTGCCCATTGACATCCAAGTACTCATTGTAGGTAGTGTTTCGTCTGGCTTTGTCTACAACCGCCTCTGCATAGACTACATCAGATTCCATCTGAATTGAGCGTACATTCATCCCACGAGCTCTTACAAAGCGTAAGTCAATAAATCGAAATTCATTTCCTCCCCAAAAGACATTGGATCCATCAAATAAGTTGTATTCCATCATCCGTGTATCTTCTCGAAGCATAGTTGGCTGCTTCAATATACGCTTATTGTCCCATTGCTGATTTTGGCGGATGACTACCCGAACATTGTTTAGGGGGTCAAAGAGCTCTCTGCCCTTATAATTAATAGAAACATTGATCTGCTGTACTTCCCTCCTATTTTCATTCTGGCTAGGAGGCACAACTCTGCCCGCTACTCCAAGCGTTTTTTGGAAAACCATAAAACGCTTCGTGAGTACAGTTTGATTGATATCCCGTCCCCTGTACATCACCAAAACATAATTCCCTGATTTAGTCACCGGAGGCACTACGAAATTGTAATGAATGTAAGGAATCCTTGTATCAATAGAGTAATTATAGTCCAAGACATTGAATTCATTGAATTGATTCAAATACTCTGGCTCCTTCAAATCTGAAGGAGTCCAATCCATGGTACAATGAATCAATTTAACGGAATACAAATCCGGATCATAAGCCAAATCATCAAAACTCAGCAACAATTGTGTACCACTATTCAACTCAATCACAGGCGTATTGAACTGGGCAGAAAAATCACCCGCTCTTGGAAACAAACGTGCAGAAAGAATATTTTCATCGAATATCCTATCCTCATACACCGTTTGTGAAAAAACAGGACTTACAAAAGTTAAAAAAATAAGACTAAGTAAAACTCTCATAGGTTCTTTAATTTATACAGTGATTTATTTTCCAGCTAACTTGTCCTGCAAATCACTAATGGCCTCTACCAATAGCTCCCAACTGGTATTCAAATCCTGTTCCTTTTTCTTTAATTGATCGTATAATTGGTTCAAAACCTGCAATTTTTCAGAAGATTCGTAATTTTCAGGCAAAGCCATTGCTTGCTCAGTTGCTTCTTTTTCCAGCTCTACCGCCATTACCTGTTCCTCAATCTGCGTGAGTTCCTGTTCCTTTTTCTTCAATTCTTTTTTCCACAAATGCTCATCCGAAGGACTTACTTCTCTTTTCTTGGCAAGAGCAATCTTTACCTCTGATTTATGCACAGGGATTTCTTCTTGTTGGGATTTCCAATACACATATTCTTCATATGTACCAGGATATTCCTTGATTTGCTGATCTTCAATATACCAGATTTTATTAGCAACTCCTCGGATAAAGTGCCTATCGTGAGAGACTGTAATGAAAGTTCCCTCATATTGCTGCAATGCTTGGATCAAAATATTTACGGACTGCATGTCCAAATGGTTGGTAGGCTCATCTAGCAAGAGAAAGTTGGCTTCAGAAATCAGCGTCTTAGCCAAGGCAACTCTGGATTTTTCACCTCCTGACAATACCTTGATTTTTTTAAAGACATCCTCGTTGGTGAATAAAAAGCAACCCAATACATTTCGCAACTCTGTATCCAACTTCCCACTTCCTGCCTGCTGCATTTCCTGTAAAATCTCATTGTCTACATTTAAAGCCTCCAACTGATGCTGCGCATAAAATGATTTGATGACATTATAGCCATGTTCACGCTTACCTTCGATAGGTTCTGTTCCATCAATGATCCTTAGCAAGGTAGACTTACCTTTTCCATTAGCCCCAATCAAGGCAATTTTATCTCCTCGCTCAATCCGGGCCGTGGAATTTTTCAGAATCACCAAATCCCCATAGGCTTTGGAAACATTTTCTAACACGACCAAATCTCTTCCTGATTTTTGGGAAAATTTAAACTTAAAATTGACAGAAATATTATCATCCACCACCTCGTTGACCCGTTCTAATCTATCCAGAGCTTTAATTCTGGATTGAACCTGATTGGATTTGGTAGCTTTGGCACGGAAACGTTCAATGAATCGCTCCGTTTGCTTAATCATCTGCTGCTGATTTTCATAGGCGTTTTGCTGAATCTCCATTCGCTCCTTTTTCTCTTCTTGGAAGAAGGAATAATTTCCAGAGTAACTCGTCAGCGTCCCATTGGCTACCTCTACTGTAATGGAAACGCAATTATCCAAAAATTCCTGATCGTGAGAAACCACCACTACCGCACCCTCATAGGACTTCAAATAATTTTCTACCCACTGTATGGAAGGTAAGTCCAAGTGGTTGGTAGGCTCATCGAGCATGAGTAAGGCTGGCTTTTCCAACAGCAACTTCGCTAGCATCACCCGCATACGCCATCCCCCCGAAAATGTCTTCAAGGGTCTTTTCAAATCAGCTGTTTGAAAACCAATCCCTTCCAAGACCTCTTCCGCTTTTGCTTTGATAGTGTACCCTTCATTTGCTTCAAAGCGGTCTTGCAGCTTGGCCAATTTATTGATGATTTCGTCGGAATAATCCGTCTCCATCTGTTTGAGAACCTCATCGATTTCTGCTTGCAAAGCAAGTGTATCCTTGAAAGCCTCCAATGCGACATCCAAAATACTATCCTCAGATTGGTAGGAAAGCAAATCCTGATTCAAAAATCCAATGGTACAATCTTTTGCTTTTTGGACCTCACCCGAACTGGGTTGATAGTCTCCGTTGATGATTTTTAGCAGGGTGGACTTTCCCGTTCCATTCATACCAACTAAGCCAATTTTGTCCTTTGGACGAATATGAAGGGAGGCATTTTCGTAAAGGGCCCTTCCACCAATAAAATACGAGAGATTAGAAATCGATAACATGGCACAAAAATAACCAAACAAACCAACTAAGGCTTAGAAAATGTTCGATAATCCAAACGTTCATGCCAATTAAACAAATACGCTAGTCAAAGAGTACTAATTTTGATACCTTAGAATGTTTTAACAATTGAATGAACCAACCATGAGACGCTTCACTCTTATAATCGCAGCCTTTATAGTTTTCTGTTCTTTGAGCTGCAATGCCCAAAAGAAATCCAATCCAGAAATTCAGTTGGAAAGCATCCGACTGCCAGAAGGATTCAGCATAGAAGTTTGGGCCGAAGATGTTCCTGATGCTCGATCCTTGGCTTCCAATGAAGACGGCAGTATTATTTTTGTTGGGAATCGACAGGGAAAAAATGTGTATGCACTTCATGATAGTAATGGCGATGGAAAAGCCGACCAAAAATACACCTTGGCTTCAGGGCTTCGCATGCCCAATGGAGTAGCTTATAAAAATGGGGATCTTTATGTAGCCGAAGTCAATAGAATCTTACGATTCAAAGACATTGCAAGAAATTTGGATAATCCTTCTTTCGAGGTGGTCTATGACCAATACCCAACTAAAGCGCATCATGGATGGAAATTTATAGCCTTTGGACCGGATGGTCTTCTTTATGTACCAGTAGGCGCACCTTGTAATATCTGCGAATCCGAAGAGATATTCGCCAGTATTACTCGCATCGATGTGAGCAACCCTAGTAAACCTGAGATTTTTGCACATGGCGTACGCAACACTGTAGGATTTGCCTGGCATCCAGAAACCAAAGATTTATGGTTTACCGATAATGGTAGGGATATGATGGGCGATGATATTCCAGACTGTGAATTGAATCATGCTCCACAAAAGGGTATGCACTTTGGGTATCCCTATTGGCATGCAGGGGATGTGAGAGATCCTGAATTTGGGAATAAGGGGCAAGATCAAGCAGCTTATACAGCTCCCGCAGCTAAACTAGGTCCACATACCGCTCCTTTGGGGATGCGATTTTACACAGGAAGTCAATTCCCTTCCACTTATCAAAATAATATTTTCATAGCAAAACATGGTTCTTGGAATCGAAGCAAAAAAATCGGCTACAATCTGGTCCGTGTGATTTTAGATGAAAATCAACGGGTAGTTCGGGAAGAGGTGTTCGCAGATGGTTGGCTCAATGATGCTACCCAGGAAGTTTGGGGAAGACCCGTGGATGTACTTCAGTTACCTGATGGCAGCATGCTCGTCTCCGATGATATGGCAAATTGTGTCTACAAGATCACTTATAGTAAAGGGTGAGAAGGAATAATTTGGAGAGCTTGCTTGGTCTGTCATGTATGCTAAAAATGGAGTTGACCTCTTTGAAAAAATAGCCTACCCTATTGAACCTCATGTTTACACCGAGCTTGCCGCACTGCTTTTTATCGAAAAAACCAATCTTATCTCAAGGCTAGAAGAAGAATTAAATAACAATCAACTGAGTTCTGAACAACAACAACTTGTGGCCGAATTAAGCCAACAGACCATACTCAAAGAGGGAGATTGGGCAAAATTCAAATCGCTTTTTGATAAAATTTACCCTTCCTTTTTCCAAAATCTTAAAAAAAATGCAGCAGATATAACTATCGCAGAACAGCGAATGGCTGCACTGACTCGAATGGAATTAACCACCAAACAAATGGCAGCCATGCTTGGAATATCTGTTGACAGCGTACACAAAACCAGGCAACGCTTACGAAATCGTCTTCAACTCGGTGCTGATAAAAACCTTGAAGAATTCATAGCAGACCTTTAAAATTCAAAATATTTGCATTTAAACAATGGACTCCCCATTCAAACATTTTTTTAACAATAAGTTAAGTTACTTTTGAAACTATCTGTCCGATCAGTCGGAATACAATTGTCAGTTTTTTGTCACCTCTGAATGGCATACTTCAAAAATGCTTCCAACCCTGTGCTTTCAAATTCACAACAGTTCCACTTTTGGTAACCAAGGATTTTCCCTCTGAAGCTGGTGAGATATGGCCTATGAAATGAATATCGGGGTGTTTCTCTAAGGTTTTGAAATCTTTTTGCTGAATGGTAAAGAGCAATTCATAGTCTTCGCCTCCATTCAACACACAAGTGATAGGATCTAAGCACAACTCGACCGCTGTGTCAAAGGTCTGTTTGTCAATCGGCAGTTTATCCTCATAAATAGTCACCCCACAAGCTGACTGCTTGCAGATATGAAACAGTTCGGAAGCTAGTCCATCGGAAACATCTAACATACTCGTAGGTACTACACCCATCTCTCGTAATTCATGAATGATATCCATTCGTGCCTGAGGACGGAGCTGTCTACCAGTCACATAAGCATATTTTTCCAAGTCAGGCTTCATATTGGGATCCGCCAAGTATACCTGCTTTTCCCTTTCTAAAATTTGCAGACCTATCAAAGCACCACCCAAATCACCTGTCACACAGACAATATCATTCAATTGGGCACCGGAACGAAAGCTGATTTCTTCTTTTTTGGCAGTACCCATGGCAGTCACAGAAATTACTAATCCCGAACGGGAAGCTGTCGTATCGCCACCGATAACGTCCACTGCATAGTGTTCTGCTGCTGCACGAATTCCTTCATACAAGGCCTCTACTGCCTCCACCGAAAAGCGATTAGACAAGGCAATGCTCACAGTGACTTGCTTCGGTATAGCATTCATTGCTGCTACATCCGAAACATTGACAGCTATGGCCTTGAAGCCCAAATGTTGCAAGGGCATGTAGGACAAATCAAAGTGCACGCCTTCCACCAGTAGATCTGTGGTAACCACTTGCACCATTCCATCGCCCAAATCAATGACTGCCGCATCGTCTCCAATTCCTTTGAGTGTAGATGCATGACGGGGAGTCAATTGCTGACTCAATCGCTCAATTAATCCAAACTCTCCCAATTCACTGATTTCGGTTCTTTTCTGATTTTCCATTAGGCTTTCTTTTCCTGACATAATTCCACCAATACACCATTGGTACTTCTCGGGTGCAAAAATACCACTAATTTATTATCTGCACCTTCTTTTGGAGTTTCATTTAAAATTTCGAATCCTTCCCCCTTCAAACGAGCCACTTCTGCATGAATATCCTCCACATCAAAAGCGATATGATGGATACCCTCTCCTTTTTTATCGATAAATTTTGCAATCGGACTAGTGCTTCGAGTGGCTTCCAATAATTCAATTTTTGTCTCTCCAATCATAAAAAAAGACGTGCTTACCCCCTCACTTTCTACCGTTTCTTCTTTATAGTGTGCATTCCCTAAGAGTTTTTTAAAAAGATTGTTGGACGCTTCCAGATCAGATACAGCAATGCCTAAATGTTCAATTTTTCTCATAGTTGAAATTTTATATCTTGATTCATGAATTTTTTCAAATGCAATAATGTTACTACTTTCACATGCTAAACCTAGTGAAAATATGATTACAGTTTCCGAAAAGGCCAAAGAAAGAATCCTTCAATTAAAAAAAGAAGAAGGCCGTGAAGAAAATGACAATATACGCGTATCCGTCAAAGGTGGCGGCTGTTCAGGATTGATGTATGACCTGAATTTTGATGCTCAAGTAGTTGATACAGATCAGGTATTTGAAGATAAAGGGATCAAAATCTTGGTAGATAAAAAAAGTATATTGTACTTAGCCGGTACCGTCTTAGAATTTTCTGATGGATTAAATGGCAAAGGATTCCAATTTGTCAACCCGAATGCATCTAGAACCTGTGGATGCGGGGAAAGCTTCTCAGTCTAAGAAATTGGTCCACCACAAAAGGTCTTAACCTTTCCAGCAGCTGGAAAGGTTTTTTTGTTAGAAAAATGTTTGAAAAAACGATACAATCAACTATTTTTTTAGAATAAACACCCCCCAAAAAAGCCTGCAATCAAAAACTCTGTAGCCAAGCATTGTTTTGCATTTGATTTAAAACGCAAAATAATATTTTATAAACTACATTTTGTTTATTTTTTCATCCATTTAAAACTTAAAATAATTTGATTCTTTGACCATTAATTGTCTATTTTGAAGAATTCTTTACACAAGAATATGAAATACATCTTTCAACTTAATTCATTTTGTATGATGAAACGTTTACTAGTCACATGTGTAATGTTGTTAACTACTATCAGCATTTCCATGTCCCAAACAACAAACGTAAGGGGTGTGGTAACCTCCTCCGAAGACAATCTGCCCTTACCGGGGGTAAATGTCTTGGTCAAAGGAACCACCTCCGGAACGGTAACTGATCTTGATGGAAACTTTTCCATTCAAGTGGCCCAAGGTCAAACCTTGGTTTTTTCTTTTGTGGGGTATGATACCCAAGAAATCTTGGTAGGCAATCAGACCAATCTCAATGTTTTGTTGATGATTGACGCCAGAACCATGAATGAAGTCGTGGTTGTAGGTTATGGCACGCAGTCCCGTAGAGATTTGACAGGCTCGGTGGGTTCCGTCAAAGGAGAAGACATCAACCGCATGCCTGTAGCCAGTGTGGACAACGCACTACAAGGTAGGGCTGCAGGTGTATTTGTACAGTCTCCTTCCGGAACACCCGGTGCTGGTATTACCATGCAGATCCGAGGCAACACTTCTCTCTCTGCAAGTAGTCAGCCTTTGTATGTGATCGATGGGATTCCGATGATATCAGAAGACCTATCGGGCTTATTCTCCGGAGGTCAAGCCACTAACTCCCTTGCGGATATCAACCCAGCAGATATCGAATCCATTGAAATCTTAAAGGATGCCTCCGCTGCTGCCATTTACGGTTCTAGAGGTGCAAATGGGGTAGTTTTGATTACGACCAAGCGAGGAAAATCCGGAGATGCTAAAATCGACATCAATGGATTTTATGGTTTCCAGCGAATCACCAATGAAATTGATATGCATAGCTCCAGTGAATTTTTAAGCCTTATGAATGATGCTATCCGTCAGGATTTGAGAGCAGGTGTCCAATTACCTTATGATAACATTACGGATGTATGGGGTTTTTCACCAGATGATCCTGATTTGCAAAACACACGTTGGTTTAGAGAGATTTTCAGAGATGCTCCTATTCAAAGTTATGATGTGGCCATCTCTGGAGGAAATGAAAAAACCCAGTATTACACCTCATTGGCTTATTTTAACCAAGATGGGGTGCAAATAGGAACCGGCTTTGAGCGGGTTTCTGCCCGATTAAATGTGGACACCCAAGCCAAAAAATGGTTGAAGGTGGGTACGAGTATGAATCTTAGCCGTACCGTACAGGACCGTACCATCAATGACAACTCTTTGTATGGGGTAGTTATCAATACATTGGCTGGTGATCCACTAATGCCTGTACGTGAAGCTGATGGATCATATGCGGACCCATTTGATTATTTTGGATGGTGGATGTTGGATAACCCTGTACTGATTGCGGAAAACTATCATCGATTCACACGTACTGTAAGGGGGTTAGCCAACACCTATGCAGAAGCAACCCTAGCCCCTGGCTTGACCTTGCGATCTACTCTAGGTATTGATTACACGTATTTGGAAGACGAATCTTACACGCCTATCATTTCCCGTGAATCAGTCAATGGTAATTTCAATGGCTTTGGTACCTTTGGTTCGACTCAGGACTTTACCTGGATCGCTGAAAACTATTTGAATTACACCAAAAGCTTTGGTGCTGATAACCGTCACAACATCAGCGCTTTGCTAGGTACTTCTTATCAGGCATCTTCCAGAACTTTTTCCTCTATCTCTGCACAAAACTTCCCTAGTGATCAGTTTACTAAATTATCCGTGGCAGGTAGAGTAACAGCTGCATCCACTTCCGGTACAGATTGGGGATTGGCATCTTACTTCTTCCGAGGTAATTACAACTATGCAGATAAATTCTTAGCAACTTTCACTGTCCGTGCAGATGGTTCTTCCCGATTTGGTGATAATTTCCGTTTCGGTATTTTCCCATCAGGCTCCGTTGCCTACCGTTTAAGTGAAGAAGAATTCTTACGAAATACAGCCGTATCTGACCTTAAATTCAGAGCTTCTTACGGGGTAGTAGGTAATCAAGACGGTATCGGAAACTTTGCATCTAGAGGATTATTTGGTGTTTCTGCATATAGATTAGCACCTACCCTAACTCCTGCACAATTGAGCAACGCTAACCTTACTTGGGAGAGCACCGAGCAGTGGAACGTGGGTGTTGACTTTGGGGTCCTTAATGACCGTATTACCTTTACAGGGGATTACTTCGTTAAAACAACTACTGACCTGCTTCTTAACAGACCTATACCGGGTATTTCAGGCTTCTCCAGTGTGATTGACAATATTGGTAAAGTAGAAAACAGAGGGCTTGAATTAGGTATTAGAGGAGCAATTTTAGCATCCGGTCCATTCACGTGGAGTTCTGCATTCAACATTTCTTGGATCAGAAACAAGGTATTGGAATTGGTTATAGATGAGCAAGTATTGAGTGATTCTCACATTTTGGCTGTAGGCCATCCTATTGGAACATTCTTCCTGATTGATCAAGAGGGTGTAGATCCTGAAACAGGGAATATGCGATGGGTTGACTTAAATGGGGACGGAGTAATCAACTCTGGAGACCGTAGAATTGTAGGCAACTCACAACCGGATTTCTTTGGTGGATGGGATAATAACTTCCGTTACAAGGGATTCGATTTAAATGTACTGTTCAATTTCATCGTGGGAAATCAAATCTTTAACCATTCCAGAGCAACTTATGAAAACTTAGGTTGGAGTAGATTGGGACTAGGATTCCCTCTTCCAGATGGCAATAACCACCGATTAGCTGATAATCGCTGGATGGAACCTGGTGATGTAACAGATATCCCTAGAGCTTCCCTAACCAATGTTAACTGGAGAGAATATTCCAGTAGATGGTTGGAAGATGGTTCATTCTTACGTTTACGAATGATCAATTTGGGATACAACTTTACTCCTCAGCGTGTAGAGCGTATTGGTGTGAGAAGTTTGAGAGTATTTGTGCAAGCTCAAAACTTGTTGACATGGACACGATACACCGGTCTGGATCCTGAGGTTAGCCAAAATGCGAGAGACCCTCGATTGGCAGGTTCTGATTTCGGTACTTTCCCTCAGACAAGAAGTGTATCACTTGGTTTTAACATCGGTCTTTAATGCTAGCGAACATGAAAAAATTACTTTATATATTACTCGCAGTCTTTACGATCCAATCTTGTGATATTTTGGAACCGGATCCATTGACTGCTTTGGATGCAAATGCTGCATTGGTGGATGGTACATCTGCCAACGCAATACTCTTAGGTGCATATTCCAGAATGCAAAATATCAATTATTATGGTTTGGAATATGTACTCAATAATGACTTGATTGCAGATAATGCACGCTATCAAGGTTTCTTTGATTCCCAATTAGAAATCGATCAACGAGCTGTCCCATTTACCAATTTGTGGATTACGCAAGCTTGGCCTAACATCTACCGGGTGATCAATATTACGAATCTATTAATTGCTGGTGTGCCTGATTTGGAGGACGGAACATTCTCCCAAGCTGCAAGAAACAGAGTCTTGGGTGAAGCACATGCGATAAGGGCATTGGCTTACTTTGATTTACTGAGAATCTACGGAGAGTTTTTCAATGAAGGCTCAACCTTTGGTCTGCCGCTATTAATTGAACCTATTGAAAACAATGACTTCAATAGAATTCCAAATTTGAGCAGAAGTACAGTTGCGCAGGTGTATGCACAGGTCATGTCGGATGTGGATACTGCCGTAGACTTACTCCCTGGATTCAATGACAGAGGACGCATGAATTTTTGGGCGGCGTTAAGCTTGAGAGCCCGCATTCAACTCTATAGAGGGAATTATGCAGAGGCTTTTCAAGATGCAGAAAGAGTCATCACCGAAGGACCATTCCAATTATTGGACAATGTGCGTGATATTTATGTGGCTTTGACCCCAACTGCTGAATCCATCTTTGATGTGGAATTCAATGATCAGGATCAAAGTAGCTTCAACACGTATATCATCAGAAGAGATGAGTACAATGTTGATCCTTCCTTATTGGATGCATTTGAGGACGGGGATGCTCGTGCTGACTTATTCACTTTTAGTAGAAATTCCTTCCGTTCGGATAAATATCCAGACAACAATAATGGAAATAACACAAAAGTATTCCGCTTGGCAGAGATCTACTTTATCAGAGCAGAAGCAGCTGTATTTGCCAATAATGATCCAAATGCAGGCTTAGCTGATTTGAATACTATCCGCGAACGTGCTGGATTGGAAGCATTGTCTGGTTTTGGAACAACTGACGCTTTTGTGGATGCTTTGCTTCAAGAAAGAAGAGTAGAATTGAATTATGAGGGGCACCGCTTTTTTGACCTTGTACGGTACAATAGAATCGGTACAGTGTTGGGTATGCCAGACTTTAGAAGAGTATGGCCAATTCCAAGAGATGAATTATTGGTTTCTCAAGGAGTATTGGTTCAAAACCCTGGATATGAAACCCTATAAATAAAACTCAAGTAGACTAAAAAAGCCCCGATTCATGTAAAATCGGGGCTTTTTTTATAATGTTGAGGTAATTAATTTTAGATAAACAAGGAACTGATTGATGTATTACCAGTTACCGCATGAATAGCTTTGGCAAAAAGATCTGCCACACTCAACACTCTAATTTTTGGAGAGGTTTGTTTGACAGGAATAGTATCTGTAATCACCAGTTCGGTAAGTACAGAGTTTTCGAGATTATGATAAGCATTTCCTGAAAGGACTCCATGAGTGGCAATCGCTCGAACAGAAAGAGCTCCTTTGTCCATGATGATTTGTGCAGCTTTGCATAGCGTGCCGGCAGTGTCTACCAAGTCATCCACCAACACAACATCTTTACCTTCCACATCACCGATTACTTGCATGGAAGCTACTTCATTAGCTCTTTTCCTATGCTTATCGCAGACAACCATCTCTACTTCAAAATGCTTGGCATAAGCCCTTGCTCTAGCTACCCCACCTACATCAGGCGCTGCAAAAATCAGGTTTTCAGTTTTGATGCGCTCTAAGTATGGCACAAAAATGGCCGAGCCATTTAAGTGATCTAGGGGAATATCAAAAAATCCCTGAATCTGTCCAGCATGAAGATCGCAGGTCATGATACGGTCAGCACCCGCGGAAGTCAACATGTTTGCAATCAATTTGGCAGCAATGGAAACTCTCGGACGATCTTTTCTATCCTGTCTTGCATATCCATAATATGGAATAACAGCACACACCTTGTAGGCACTTGCACGCTTCGCAGCATCAATCATGAGGCAAAGTTCCATCAAATTATCAGCTGAGGGGTTGGTAGCCTGCACCAAAAACACGGTACAGCCTCTTACAGACTCATTGAAACTTGGAGAGAGCTCCCCATCGCTGAATTTGGAGATGGTTAAATCCCCTAATTTTTTCCCGTAGTGTTTGGCAATTTGTTCAGCTAAAATTTTACTATTGGTCCCGGAGAAGATTTTGACCTCGGTCATCATTTTGTTTTGTTTGGCAGTGAAATGATTTGTTTTGGATAAAACAAAGGTACAGGAAAAAAAAATGAATCTGTTATGGAGAGGGGGTGAATTTGGAATGAGGAATGAGGAATTAGAAATGAAGAGTGAGTAGTGAACAGTGAACAATGTGATTGGAATGTAGAATTTGGAATGATGAATTTGGAATGACAGTGGACTAACGGGTAGTTGTAGAGTTGACAGTTAGCAGTGGGGAGTGAGTAGTGAAGTCAAATCTAAAATCTGCCTTCTAAAATCTTAAATGGTTACAGTGAACAGTTGTCACAAGCCCTCGCCTGTGGGTTTTAACCCACGACTTGAGCTGGAGTTTGAAATTGAAATCATTCGAATTTCTAAAGAATACACCAATCAATTGCCGTGGATTTTAATCCCCGGCATTGGAAGAGGAATGGAGCAGTGAACAATGAGCAG
>NZ_JBSZCK010000038.1:0-47106 GCF_054166905.1 Mongoliitalea sp.
TCCAACAGGAAAATACGCCATTGCTGCAATCAAAGCAGCTGAGAAAATGAACTTCTTCATGTGAAATAAATTTTGATAATGATAAAAAACTGGCCAGTAAGACTTCACTCGAAATCCTGCTACTAAATTATTATTATTATTATTATTATTTGCAAACTAATTAACTAATTTTTTTTGGAAAAGATGAGGAATTTCTATTTGGGAGGAAACTTTGCGATTGAAAAGATTAAACTATGGAAATCTTGTACCTTTGTATCCGATTATTAGCTACTCTATGAAATTACAGGACATCTATATTTATCCCATCAAGTCCTTGGGGGGCATTCGATTGGAGGAGGCGGTTTTGGAGGAGCGGGGTTTTCGCTACGATAGACGATGGATGGTGGTGGATAGAGAAGGGATGTTTATCACTCAAAGAACGCACCCGATCTTGGCATTGCTTCAAGTGGAGCTGGTAGCGGATGGACTAATGGTGTTTCATAAGCAGTATCCCGAGCAGCGCATCGTTGTTCCTTTTCTGCCATTGACCCAACGATTCATGCGTGTGACAATCTGGGAGGATACCGTGGAGGGACAAGTTGTCCAAGAGGAGGTGAGTGCCTGGTTCCAACAAATCTTAGGATTGGACTGCGAGTTGGTTTGTATGCCGCTCAGCACGCAGCGGAAATTGAAGGAGAAATATGCGGTGAATGGAGAGTCTGTCAGTTTTGCCGATGGGATGCCTTACCTGATCATTGGGCAGGAGTCTTTGAATGATTTGAATGACAGGCTCGAGAAACCAGTTCCTATGGATCGCTTCCGTCCAAATTTGGTGTTTAGTGGAGGAACTCCTTTTGTCGAGGATCAGTGGAAAGAAATTCGCATAGGCGATGCACGGTTCAAAGTAACCAAACCTTGTGCCCGCTGTGTCTTGACCACTGTGGACCAAGCTACTGCCGAAAAAAGCAAGGAACCCTTAAAGACCCTTGCAACCTATCGTACGTTCAATAATAATGTCATGTTTGGGCAAAATATGTTATTGCTTGTGGGGGAAAAGGTGAGAGTGGGAGATGACTTGGAGGTAGTCTTTTAGGTTTATTTAGACACAGATTTAGAAGATGTTCACGGATTAGTTCAGATGTTCCTGTTTACAGATTCCTTAATTATTGAAGCGTAGATTCCTTTTGGAATTGAAAAAAATCTACCTCTCTTGACTTCATATTTCTAACTTAAAAAAAAGCCCTCTGAAGCTATATCAGAAGGCTTTAATTTTTTTATTTGGGGTATTTTCAAAAACTAAACCCAGTTGCCAGTCTGTAAAAGGATTCATTTCCCTCATAGAAGTCTTTCCCAAAGGTAAATCGTACAAATGCGCCACCCTTTGGATTTTTGAATTGAATATAGGGTCCCAACCATTCGAGTTCGGTTGCCGGAGCCTCAATATTGGAGCCTCCTGTGTTGATTAGCTTCTCATAATGGGCCCCGAAGGAAAAAAAATCAGAAGCTCTGAAACCAAAGTTGGCTAAATAGTGAAGGTAAGAAAGTGTAGTGCCTCCCATAGGTGCTTCGTTTCTTAAGGGAGCGTAGTACCAAATTGCGGCTTCTCCTTCAGTTTTTGCCTTTTTCAGCGTGACAGTGAGATTAGGAACAATACCATCTCCCAAAATACCCGGTCCGTCAGCCCCTTTGGAAAGTAAGCTGCCTCCCAAAACACCAATTTGAGGGCTCACGTAAATGCCTTTAGCAGGTTCAAAACCTACGCCTACACCAAACTCGGTCCAATTACCCCAAGCAGCTCCTTCACCACCTGCCCATAGAATTCCATAAAATGTAAAGTCTAGTTTGCTGTTAAGTTTGTATGCTCCAGAGAAATAGGGATAGAAGCCCCAAAATTGGTCGGAAAACAACTGTACATCCATACTGAACCGATCTTCTTCTTGCGCAGATACTTGGGCAAATGCAGTTGTAAAGTAGCAAACAAATGCCAGACATATTGCTAGTGTGATTTTTGTAAATGTGTTTTTCATTAGGTCTAGTTAAGTGTTTAAGGGGTAATTGATTGTAGTTTTTTAAATTATTCAGATTTCGGGACGCAAAAGTATGATTGAATCAACACAATACACAATTATTTGTTTTTACTGGCAAAAAAAAGCCTGCTGAATTGCATCAACAGGCTTTGAGTCTTTTTTGGATAATTCAATCAGAAGCTAAATCCTGTAGTCAGCTTGAAGAAAGAGTCATTTCCTGCTACTAAGTCAGTTCCGAAAGAGAATCGTGCAAAAGCACCTCCTTTGGGGTTACTGAACTGTACATATGGACCTAACCACTGATAGACATCCGTAGCTTCTGATATCTCTGATCCACCTGTATTTACCAAATGCTCAAAGTGAGCACCTACTGAGAAAAATTCGGTTGCTTTGATACCGAAGTTTGCCCAATAGTGCAGATATGACAAGGTGGTTCCACCTACAGGAGCTTCATTTCTTAAAGGTGCATAAAAGCCTGCATAAATTTCACCCTCTGTTTTGGCTTTATCTAGTCCAATTGTCAGGTTTGGTACAAGACCATCCCCAAAGATACCTGCGCCTACAGCACCTTTTGAGAGTAAGCTACCTCCTAAAATACCAATCTGTGGGCTGACACTGATCCCTTCTGCAGGTTCAAAGCCAACACCGACACCAAACTCAGTCCAGTTTCCCCAGCCTCCGCCAGTACCACCGGACCATAAGATGCCGTAAAAGGTGAAATCCAAACTACTCGTTAGACTGTAAGAACCAGAGAAGAAAGGGTAAAACCCAAAGAACTGGTCGGAGTTGAGGGTTACATCCATATTGAAGCGACTCTCTTCTTGGGCTATTACTTGCTGAGAACTCATTCCCAAATAGCAAACAAACGTGAGTGCGGCCGCAGCCGTGATTTTTGTAATCTTGTTTTTCATAAGTTTAATAGGTTGTGTGAAAATTGGTTAAAAAAGAAGCCAGAAAAATCATTTTTTGATAATAATTCTGATTTCTTGGTGTTAAAATTAACTACTAAAATCAAAAATGCAACAAAATATTATTTCGAATGTAAAAAAATTAACTTCAAGCCTGTTTTATTGTAAATAATGCAATAACTCACAAATCCCGTTGAATACTTGTTTAGAGGGGTTTTTGTGGTTCAAAATCTTATGGAGGAAGGGCGATAATTCGCCGAATAAAAAATTGATAAAAAATAAAAAAGAGCGCTTTTGGCGCTCTCTGTATTAGAAGTTTTTCACAGTTTCTATAAAAACCTTGACTTTGTCAGGGCTGATGTCAGGATATACCCCATGTCCTAAGTTAGCAATATGGCGCGTGCCTTTGAATTGCTCTAGCATCAATCGGGTAGCAGCCTCCACTTCCCGGTTGCTACCATATAAAGCTGCCGGATCCAAATTTCCCTGGAGAGTTTTGTCTGGGCCAATCATTGCTCGAGATTCGGCAATACCCATGTTCCAATCAAGGCCAATAGTTTGGCAGTCTAACTTACCCATAGCCTCTCTTGCAAAGAAGGCTCCTTTGGCAAAAACTGTTTTTGGGACTGTTTGAATGGCATCACAGATTTGTGCGATGTATTTCAAGGAAAACTCTTCGTAATGATTGGGAGGAAGGATACCCGCCCAGCTATCAAATAACTGTACCAAATCAGCTCCAGCCTCAATCTGTGCTTTCAAATAGTTGATGGTACTATCGGTGATCATTTGAAGAAGTTGGTGCGAAAACTCAGGTTGCGTGTACAACATGGCACGGGCCTTAGAGAAGGTCTTACTGCCAGAACCTTCTATCATGTATGCAAAGATAGTCCATGGAGCACCAGCAAAGCCTATCAATGGTACTCTTCCATTCAACGCTTTTTTGGTGATTTTAATGGCTTCAATAACATAACTTAGGTCGTCTACCCCATCAGCAATCCGTAACTTCTTTAAATCATTCGCTGATTGAACTGTTTCTGGAAACAATGGGCCTCTTTTTTCAACCATTTCGTAGGGTAAACCCATGGCCTCTGGAATAACTAAGATGTCTGAAAATATGATGGCAGCATCTACCCCCAAAATATCCACCGGTTGGATGGTGACTTCAGCCGCCAATTCCGGAGTTTGTGCCAATTCAATAAATCCACTGACAGATTCTCTTACCGCTCGGTATTCAGGTAAAATTCTTCCAGCCTGTCTCATCAACCAAACGGGAGTTCTTTCCACCGGTTGACCGAGGGCTGCTCGTATCAATAAGTCGTTTTTCAATTGCATGTTGCAAAGATAGTTCAGTAAAATATTATTTGGCTTATACGGGAAAAGAAAAGTCCTGGGTTTGCCAGGACTTTTCTTTTTTTGATGTTTTCAAAAGATTATTGTCGGAATTTGACAACATCTTCTTCTGTTTTGCCAAGAAATTCCATTACTGCATGATAATCCGTCAAATCAAGTCTTGCATTGGCAAAATCTGCTGGAATGATAGCTATTCTGAAAATTTGATTTCTGGAGAAATCCGTTGGTACTTGGTTCAATGGGAAATTAGCCTCTAAAAAGAAACTGAAGTCGAACCTAGTGAAGTCGAAATTATAAATCATGATTCCATTTTGAAGAAAAATGGTTTGTGGTAGCGGTCTCCAAATATCTACTCCGTTATCAACTTGCCAAAGGATAAATGAGGCGATTTTATCGGAAGGTTCAATTGGGCGAGTAAACTCAAATACTTCCCGATAACCGTTGGCAGCAGTGAAGTTTACGTTTTCAATTTCAAATACTTCAGATAGGATGTTGATTCCTGGTTGGCCGGGTGCACCTTGGGGGCCTTGTGGCCCTGGAATCCCCGGAGGTCCCATAGGTCCTGAACACGATTGAATTCCTGCGAATCCTCCTAGAACGAACAGGATGGCTAATAATTTTCTCATATGGATAGCTTTTGGTAGTTAATGAATGAAAACGACTATGGGCAAGTTTTGGTTGCTTAAAAATTTTACCACTCCAAATCTGTACCAAATTTTCTATGTTATTTGAGAGGAGCCATAACTTCCACATGGTCAGGACTTATAATTTTATCTATAAAAATCCCTTCTAAATCCAATCCGTTTTCTTCTGCGAAGGACCGAATTTTCTTTTTCACTCGCTCAGGCCCAGGCATTACGAAGCGATTGGCCTGAATCGTAGCGACGATAAATGATTTTTCTTCGAAATTAAGTCTATCCCAATCCCCAATAAATGCGGGTAGTTCAGTATCCAATCCAATGTAAACTTCCATAGTATCCAATTTTCCAGCGGGCTCGATCAAATAAATGGTATGCAGCCGGGCTTCTGGGCTTGCCTCTTGAACTTCTTGGATATCTTTAAAAGCCTTGGCTAATTTGCGGTCTTGTGGTGTTCCCCTGTAATACACACCAGAAAGTGTCAGATCAAGTGTTTGTATTTCTAGATTGACAGGATTGAACCCTCCTAATTGATAGAATCCGATAAAGCCAACGCTTATCAGGAATAACACAGCAAATATGAGTAACTTTTTTTTCATTGAAATTAGAATAAATATCGGATACCAATCCCTCCTTGCAGTCGTAAATGTCCAAATCTATCCAAAACCTCCATGAAAAGACCGATTTCTGCAAATACACTGATAGGCAAATCATTGAAATAGTATTCCGCTCCTCCAAATGCTTCTGCACCGAAATCAATATTGGTTCGATCATCTCTGAACACGGCCGCTGAGATACTTGGGTCTGTATAGGCATAACTTACGCCTATGGATCGCAATTGTGCACCTGCACCTGCGTATGCCAGTAAATAGCCTTCTCCTATATTTAGATCATCGGTAATGTCTTCGTGAAGCATTCCTCTTAAGCTCAGGGAAAATCCACTTGATGCCGCATGGGAAGCATAGAATGCATTGGGGGTAGCTGGGTTTCTGTCAAAAGCCCTTCTGTAATAATTGGAAGAATTAGGACTGCCTCTTCCGATCATTGCTTCCAATGCAAACTGATCATCCAAGAATTTTTTATAGGTAATGGTCAAAGGCTCACCTAATCGTAACCCGACACCATCCTCTTGTGCAAAGCCTAAAAAGGGGACAATTAAGAAGGCCAACAAAAGAATCTTTTTCATAAAATATATTGGTTTAGTTTAAATCTGCTGATTTCAACGCACAAAATTAATGCACGTTTTTAAATTGCCATGGATTTTAATTGCATCTGATGCAATTGGGCGTAGTATCCACCTTGTTGAAGAAGGTATTCATGTGTGCCTACTTCCTTGATTTCTCCCTGATGCAACACAATAATTTTGTGTGCTTTTTGAATGGTCGACAATCGATGAGCAATTACAATCGACGTTCTTCCTTTCATCATTTTATCTATAGCTTTTTGGATCATTTCCTCAGTCTCGGTATCTACCGAAGAAGTAGCCTCATCCAAAATGATAATCTCAGGATTGTAGACCATGGCCCTTACAAATGAAATTAACTGGCGTTGTCCCACAGAAAGCGTGGCTCCTCGCTCCATCACATTGTAATCCAATCCTCCAGGCAATCGCTCAATGAATTTTTTTGCACCTACCAAGGTAGCGGCTTTCATGACATCTTCTCTCGAGATATTTGGGTTTCCGAGGGTGATGTTGTAATAAATTGTATCAGAGAACAGGAACACATCCTGTAAGACCACCCCAATGTGTTTGCGAAGTGTGTCCAATTCAAACTCACGGATGTCGGTGTTATCAATTTTAATGCTTCCTTTATTGATTTCGTAGAATCGGCTAATCAGATTGATGATGCTGGATTTTCCTGCACCGGTAGCACCTACTAAGGCTACTGTCTCACCGTGCTTGACATCGAAATTGATGTTTTTCAATACCCATTCTTCATCATTATAAGCAAACCAAACATTCTCCAACTGTATATTCCCCTTGATTTTGGCAGGCTTATGAGTGCCCTCATTCGGGATTTGTTCTTTGCTTTCCAATAATTTGAAGATTCGGGAAGAACTCACTACACCTAATTGAAGAGTATTGTAACGGTCTGCGATCATTCGGATAGGCCTGAAAAACAGTTGCAAGTACATGATAAAGGAAATCAGTACCCCAACTTTGATATCTGCATCAAATACGCCTGTTGCACCATACCACACCACCAAACCAATACCGATTGCTTGGATGATTTCTGCTACCGGGAAGTAAATGGAGTAGTACAAAACAGATTTGATATGCGCTTTCCGGTGCTCGCGGTTGATGTCCTTGAATTTTTCATATTCCCGTTGCTCCCGATTGAAAATCTGTACGATATTCATCCCGGTGATGTGCTCCTGCAAAAAGGAATTGAGGTTAGAAACGGCATTCCGTACGTCATTGAATGCCACCTTAATTTTCTCTTTGAAAATATAAGTGGAAATAATCAGGAGTGGTAGTGTACATAAAGAAACCAACGTCAACCTCCAGTCAATATAGAACATTACAGCAAGGATGGTAATCAATTGAAGCAAATCTCCAATGATAGCTGCCAGCCCTTCCGAAAAAACATCGGCGAGCGTTTCAATATCTGAGATATTTCTGGTTACCAGTCGACCGATTGGAGTATTATCAAAAAACTTCAGACGCATTTTCAATAAATGCCTGTACAATTTGATCCGGATATCTTTGATGATCACCTGCCCAATCCAGCCTGAAAGATATGTATGGGCAAACTGTACGATTGCTTGTAGAATTAATAAAAAAATCAGAAGATAGATAATACGCACTAAACCTTCCCCGTCTCCAACAGCTACGTAATCGTCTATGGCGACCTGTATGAAATAAGGACGGGTAGGCGCCAATACGGCCAAACCTATGGTCAAGAATACCAATAAATAAAATTGCACTTTGTACGGTTGTACGAAGCGATAGAGTTTCTTTAATACTTCGGTGTCTATAATCTCACCGCTTTTGACATTCTCTTTTTCGAGGCTCAAAACGTTACTTGTCTAAATGAAGATACTTTCCGGGTAACTCACCTTGCACAGGTATAAACCTTGTGCCGGTGCGGCTGCCTTCGCTTCTTTTCTATTTTTACTTTCAATAATTCTTCTGAAATCCTGCGTACTAAGCTTGCCTGTACCGACTTCTACCAAGGTTCCCACAATCGCACGGACCATTCCTCTCAAAAACCTGTTCGCTGATATGTTAAATAACAATTCCTGTCCATTTTGTTCCCACTTGGCCTCAAATAGTTGACATAAAAAAGTATTGACATCCGTATGGACCTTACTGAAGGATTCAAAATCAGTATACTCCATCAGGATTGCAGAGGCTTCATTCAATTTTTCAATGTCCAAAGCCTTGTAGAATAACCAATGAGAATCTTTGAAGAAAGGGCTTTTAGTTAATGTGATTTTATAAATGTAGCTCCGAGAGATGGCATCAAAACGGGCATGAGCATCCGGCTTTACTGCATGCAAATCATATACAGCGATTTCAGGAGGGAGGATCCCATTGATCTTTTTCAGAAATTCAGATTTTTCCAGCGTGACAGGGCTGTCGAAATGCGCAAATTGCTGGGTTGCGTGTACACCGGTATCTGTTCTACCACTTCCCATGATACCGATGGGTGTTTTTAAAAGGGTGCTTAGTCCTTTTTCCAAAGCCTCCTGCACCGTGTACGCATTGTTTTGAATCTGCCATCCATGGTAATTTTTGCCATCGTAGGCCAATTCAATAAAGTATCGATTCATTTCCCCCATAACTGCCTGCAAAGATACTATTCCCAAGCAATTTTGCAGTAAGAGATTGGCATTCCTTGCGATTGAGCTATTTACCTTTTTACTTTGTCAAAATTATACACGCATCATGATACAAAGAATTCAAACAGTATTCCTGTTTTTAGTGGCTGTTGCCATGGTTTTGGTAGTCACTTTTCCTATTTGGCAACAAGTCAATGTTGGTCAGACAGAATTGGCATCCATGGACGCTTGGAGCCTTTCAGTCAAAGTTATAGAGACAGACGAAGTACTGACATCCACCAGTGTGTTTTATATAGGTTTATTGGCTTTGGTAGTGGCTGGAATGGCGATTTTCAGTTTGCTTCAATTTAAAAACCGTAGCAAACAAATGTTGATCAACATGATTAATTCCTTGTTGATGGCAGTGACGTTAGGGTTAGTGGTATACACGACTTACTCCTTCAATGCAGAATTTAACCCACAAGCAAATGGGGCTTTTGTCTTAGGTTTTTGGGCAATTATAGGCGGGATGATTATGAACATCTTAGCCAATCGCTTTATTCGAAAAGATGAGCTATTGGTTCGCTCAGTGGATAGAATCCGTTAATTTGAAAGTTTATATCAGAAGCCAGTTTAACCGCTGGCTTTTTTTATTTTTAAAAAAATATTGAAATCATGAATATCGAAACCATTGCGATCCATGCGGGGAATATCGTCACTGATAGCCACCAACCGGCGGTCATGCCCATCACGCTATCCACTACTTTTCAGCATCAGGAAGATTCGCTGATTTATTCCAGGGCTAACAATCCCAATAGGATGGCTTTGGAGCAGGTGCTCACTCAGTTGGAATTTGGAGAAGATGCAGCAGCTTTTTCCTCTGGGAATGCGGCTGGAATGGCGGTCTTTCAAGCGTTGGAGCCTGGATCTCATGTGATAGCGCCGGATGATATGTACCATGGGTTGAGAAATCAATTGGTCAATATTTTTAAGGGAGTCTTGTCGGTGAGTTTTGTGGATATGGGTAATGTAGAGGCCGTTGCAGCAGCTTTCCGCCCAGAGACTGTGTTGGTCTGGATAGAGACACCGTCCAATCCTTTGTTAAAAATCGCACCCATCGAGGCCATCACCCGCTTGGCAAAGAATCATTCCTGCATAGTCGTCTGCGACAATACTTTTGCCACACCGATTTTTCAGAATCCATTGAAGTTGGGTGCGGATATAGTCATGCATTCTACGACCAAGTATTTGGGCGGCCATTCGGATATTTTGGGAGGTGCATTGGTAACGAAACAAAAAGATGCATTTTGGGAACGAGTGAGGATGATCCAACATACAGGAGGGGCCGTTCCTTCTCCATTTGATTGCTACTTTTTATGTAGAAGTATCAAAACCCTGCCTTATCGCATGAGAGCACATGCCGCCAATGGGAAAGCAATTGCATCCTATTTAGACACTCATCCAATGGTTGAGAAAGTCTATTACCCAGGATTACCCAGTCACGTCGGTCATCAAATAGCAGCTAATCAAATGAAGGATTTTGGAGGAATGCTTTCCTTCCTGATTAAGGGAGATGCATCTGCAGCGGATAATTTTGTATCCAAATTGCATTATTTCACGAATGCAACAAGCCTTGGTGGGGTAGAATCGCTGATCGAACGTAGGGCAGCTTCTGAGGGGCCCGACAGTCTAACACCCCCTAATTTGATCCGTGTTTCTGTTGGATTGGAGTCTTTGGACGACTTATTACTAGATATGAATCAAGCATTTCAATAAAAAAAAAGGCCCTCTTAGGGCCTTTTTACTGCTTAATCGGGTTGATTGTTAATATTAGGGTGACTACAAGCAACTTTTTTTCATAAGCTATTTACTTGCAAATAAATACAGAAAAATGAATTCTAAAAAAATTTACTTAACTTTTTTTATATACCGCTGTGTTTTTTTTATGTATGGTTGAATAATCTGTTGAAATCACCCTGCCCAGCCTTCTCTATCCAAACTTCTATACTGAATGGCCTCTGCTAAATGTTCCACTTTGATATCTTCGGAGCCCGC
This sequence comes from Mongoliitalea sp., assembly GCF_054166905.1. Taxonomy (NCBI): domain Bacteria; kingdom Pseudomonadati; phylum Bacteroidota; class Cytophagia; order Cytophagales; family Cyclobacteriaceae; genus Mongoliitalea; species Mongoliitalea sp. The sequence continues at coordinate 10,723 of NZ_JBSZCK010000038.1, forward strand.
CAAATCTGCAATAGTCCTTGAAACTTTCAGAATCCGATCGTAGGCTCTAGCGGATAGACCCAAGCGTTCCATAGCTGTCTTCAGCAATACTTTTCCAGCTTCATTGATTTGACATACCTCTTTGACCAGGTGTGAAGGCATCATGGCATTACAGAAAATATCGGGGTTGTCCTGAAATCGGGTTTGTTGGATTTCTCTCCCTCTGATCACTCGCTCACGAATCATATTGCTAGGCTCAGTTTTTCGAGTGGAGGTCATTTCATCAAACTTCACTGGTGTCACCTCTACGTGTAAATCAATCCGGTCCAAGAGTGGACCACTTACTTTGTTAAGGTAGCGTTGCACGATTCCCGGTCCACAAACACATTCTTTTTCGGGGTGGTTGTAGTAGCCACAAGGACATGGATTCATGCTGGCGATCAGCATAAAGTTAGCGGGGTAATCTACGGAAACCTTAGCCCGAGAGATCGTGACTTTTCGCTCTTCTAGAGGTTGACGCATCACTTCCAACACAGTGCGCTTAAACTCGGGTAGTTCATCCAAAAACAGCACGCCGTTGTGGGAAAGCGATATTTCTCCTGGTTGTGGATTTCCTCCTCCGCCAACAAGCGCCACGTCACTAATCGTATGGTGAGGACTTCTAAAGGGCCTCTGCGCAATCAAAGAAGCATGTTTCCCCAGTTTGCCTGCAACAGAGTGAATCTTGGTAGTTTCTAGAGCTTCCTGTAAGGATAGTGGAGGCAATATGGAGGGTAATCGCTTGGCAAGCATTGTCTTTCCTGCTCCAGGAGGACCAATCATAATAACATTGTGCCCACCTGCTGCAGCAATCTCCATCGCCCGCTTGATATTCTCTTGACCTTGCACATCCGCAAAGTCAAACTCATAGCTCTCCAAAGAGTTGTAGAAAATATCTCGGGTATCGGTAACTAGCGGAGTGATTTTTAATTGGCCCTCCAAAAAGTCGATTGCTTCCCGTAAATTTTGTACCCCAATGATATCCAAATTATTCACGATGGAAGCTTCTGAAGCGTTTTCTTCTGGTAGAATAAATCCTTTAAATCCTCTTTTTCTTGCTTCAATGGCAATCGGGAGGACACCTTTTACTGGTCTCAAAATCCCATCTAAGGAAAGCTCGCCCATGATGACATATTGTTCCAATTCGGAGAAAGTAACTTGTTCAGAGGCTTTCAATATCCCCAAAGCAATGGGTAAATCGTAAGAAGATCCTTCCTTTCGTATATCCGCAGGAGCCAAATTGACTACCATCTTTTGACGGGGCATCCTATATCCGAAATACTTCAAGGCGGACTCTACCCGCTGCTGACTTTCTTTGACAGCACTGTCCGGCAGTCCTACCATAAAAAAACCTGTTCCCTGCCCTACATTCACCTCAATGGTGATCAATTTGGCATCTACACCTGATACAGCACTTCCAAAAGTTTTTGCGACCATAGTTTCAGTGTTTGTGAATAAAAAAAGGAATCCCTTCGGATTCCCCTAAAATTAATCAAATACGATTTATTTTTATAGTTTATTTGAAATTTTGTCGGGGTTTTATTCCTGTATTTTCTTTGTCCCCTTCTTTTTCCTCCAGTTTGCGTTCAATGTTTTTCAATTTTACGCCTTGTTCCAAATCGTATAGCTTAGCCTTCAACTCATTTTTTTCAGCTTCTTTTTTGGATAGTTCACTTTCGGTAGAGTTCTGTACGAGTACCGATGTGCCCCATGCACCCAAAAACAAGATACTTATAAACAGTATAAAGTTGACTACCAATCCACTGGATAATTCCTCAATTCCTAAAAGGCCTTTCGTGGTATTAGAACTTAGGAAAAATACCAAACTTACGCCTAACAATAAGGCAGTCAGTAGGTGCATAATTTTATTGAATTGTTTCATAAAGCAATTGTTTGGGTGTTTCTAATCCGTAAGTTACTAAACTGATTGGATATTCGAAAGTTGCTGATAGAGCCCCTCTTCTTGAGAGAGGGACTCATGAGTGCCTCGCTGTACTATTTTCCCTTGTTGGATCACTAAGATCTCATCTGCATGTTGAATGGTACTCAATCGATGGGCAATTACCAAGGTGGTTCGATTGGCCATAAGCTTTGTTAAAGCCTCCTGAACCAATTTTTCTGAGTTGGAGTCCAAAGCTGATGTAGCCTCATCCAAAATTAGAATAGGTGGGTTCTTTAAGACTGCACGAGCAATGCTCAGACGTTGGCGTTGACCACCAGAGAGTTTGCTGCCCCGTTCACCTATATTGGTATCGTAGCCATGCTCCAATTGGACGATAAATTCATGTGCATTGGCAATTTGTGCTGCTTCAATGACTTTTTCTTGGGAGATTCCCTCTAGACCAAAAGCAATATTGTTGAATACCGTGTCATTGAACAAAATAGATTCTTGCGTGACAATACCCATCAGTTTTCTTAGATGCTCAATGTCAATTTCCTGCAAGGGAACACCGTCTAGGGTGATTGTTCCATTGCTTGGGTCATAGAATCGTGGTACCAAATCCGCAATGGTAGATTTCCCCCCACCGGAAGGACCGACGAGCGCAATGGTTTTCCCTTTGCTTAAGGTGAAATTAATATCGGAAAGCACCTCTTCTTTTTCGTATTTGAAGCTGACTTGTTGGAATTTTACGGATTCTTTGAAGTCAGTAATTGCTTGTGGACTTTTGCTATTTTGGATAGCGCTTGGGGTGTCTACCACTTCGAAAATCCGCACCGCTGAAGCAAGTCCTCGCTGAATGCTGGACGCTGCTTTGGAGATTTCCTTAGCAGGGTTTAATACTTGAGTGAAGATGATGATATAGGTGATAAAATCGGAAGCATTGAGTTCGGAAGTATTGGATAAAACCAAACTTCCCCCGTACACCAAAATACCTGCGACTACAGATACGCCCAAAAACTGTGAAATAGGAGAGGCTAGTTCGTTTTTCTTCGCCATGGAAACATTCACATCAGAATAGAAACTGGTCTCCTTATCAAACTTACTTTGAATGTATTTTTGTGCTCCAAATGCCTTGATGACGCGCATTCCTCCGATGGTTTCATCGAGGATATTGACAATTCTACCCAAAGATTCCTGGCTTTCGATGGCTTTTTTACGCAGTCTTTTGGTAATACCTCCAATGATTGCTCCTGAAATCGGGATGACTAGGATGGTGAAAATGGTCAATTTCACGGACATCATAAAGAGCACTGCAAAGTATAAAATGATGGTTGCGGGTTCTTTGAATACTACTTTCAAAGACTGTACAATCATATTTTCCACCTCTTGGATGTCATTGGTGATTTTGGACATCAAGTCGCCTTTGCGTTCGTTGGAGAAAAAGCCGATATGCATCTGCGTAACTTGGGTGAAAATACCCATTCGCATTTTCTTGATGACTTCTGCTCGTACTTCAGCCAACACCACACCAGACAAATAAGTGAATAGGTTTGAAAGAAATACTGAAATTACAATGATGATACAGACGTACACCAAAGTGCCGAATTTACCATAGATTTCAGCAGTCTGTAAAAAGTGGTAATTGAATAAATGGATGAAGTAATCCAAGGAAAGACTGAAATCAGGCTTATTCATAAACCGCTCCATGGAAGTTGGCTCCACTTGTTCAAAAATCACATCAAAGAGTGGCTTAAGAAGTGTGAAGTTCAGCAAGCCAAATACAATGGCGAGCAAGGTATAGAGGATGTAAATAGGAAAATATCTTCTGTAAGGCTTAGCGTAGGATAAAATCCTGAGATAAGTATTCATGCCAATGATTGGGAGTTAAGCCCGCAAGTTACACATTTTTGGGGAGCTTAAACTCCTTCTCCAGCACTAGAACAAGTAGTCTTTCCGTACCATGTTGATCCGAAGGGCGAGATTGGTGAAATTGGTCCTGGCAGGGGAGTCCAAATCCTGTGCTGTCTGTCTCCGGTAGGTATGGCTGAAATCCAAGAAGATGTTCTGCTTCCACATGTAAGAAGCTGTAAACTGCGCCATGACTACTTGATTTTCTATCCCTTGCCCGATGCGGTGTCCAAAGAGACCCAAGCCGGTATTGGCATTCAAGCGATTTTTTAAAGGGTCTCTTCCGAAATTAACCTCCGGGCTGGGGTCATCTCCGAAAAACTGATACATCCCCGTAAAATTTGTTTGAAGCCTCGGGATAGGCTGGTAACGAACAATCCCAATGGCTTCTCTAAAGTTAGCTCCCAGCGGATGGGTCAAAGGGGTTCGGAAGTTGGTGAAGGATTGGAAATCAAATTTTTCCTGATAGGTGTAGGGTCTTGCTTGGTTGTATTCCAACTGTAAATCCAAATTATTGACCTTGAGTACATTGATGTATTTATAACCTGCTTGTAATCCATATTTGTTTCGGGAGGACTGTCGCCCATCAATTCCGAAAAATTCACCAAAAACAAATTCATCTAGCGCAAATTGCCCGTAAAGCTGCATGCCTTTGGCAAAATTCCACTTGGCATCTGTACCTAGCATGATTTTGTCAGGAGTTCCGAGTTGATGCTCTACCCATCGGTAGAAGATGATAGGATTGAGATAATTCACACTGAATTGGTTCATCATGACGGATTCAAAAATCCCAATATTCAATCGCTTGCCTATATTGGCCCCTAGGCGGTGCATGGCAAACCATTTTTGTGGATAGCGGTCATCGGTGGGTCTTCCAGCAAAGTCGTAAGTAACATCTGCGGTCATCTGTCCCCAGACATTGGTTAAGTTCAGTTTCCAAATGTTGGTGTTGAACTTCACAAACATATATGGATTGGAAAAATCGGATAAAATCATCGATCGAAATCCTTCGCCCACAAAATTACGATCGTGTCCGATTTGAGCTTGGATATGTTTGCTGACATCAAAACTGATGTGTCCCATGGCGGAGAAGTAGCCGTACCCTTCCTGATTGAATCGTTTCCAGAAACCTTCGCCGGGGATTGCTCCGCTATGTTCTACATAGTCTTTGACCCAAGAAGGAAAGATTACCTGATTGGTGGTCATGTGTGCATAGAAAGCGATTTTGCGGTCAATACTTCCTCTGAATTCCAAGCCTCGACTATTGCGTAAGCGGAAATTTTCAAAACCAGGTTCTCTTCCAGCGGCTAGATGAATCACGGGGTTGACATGAATATCAAAAACCTCGTCTCGATAGTGATAGAAATCAGCGGGTTTGCGATAGAATTGTTTCAAGATAGGTTGCTTGGAATCGGCTACCTCTTGAGTGACAAATTCCCAGTTGTCATTGGTAAGGTATGCGAGATTGAATCGGTCGGCAGCACTTTGGATTGTTGCGGATTGGATGAGAGAGTCCAAGTAAATTCCTACATGGTCTCTCCGATAAGGCTTAAAGCCTGTGTGAAAAATAGGGTTGTTGGGTCCTTCTAAGAGTTCATAGCGCTCTACTAGATGGTAGTAATCTCTATTAAAGGGAATGTAAGCCCCTTGGCCTAAGACCTGTATGTTGGTAAGGAGGACAAGTGCCCAAACAAGCAATGATTTTTTTTTCATGAATGCAACGCTCTCTGTTGGTAAAGCTAAGAAAAGAATGGGGAAATTATGGATAATGAATTGTTTGACGGATTGAAATAGTAAGGGGAAAGGTTGTCTGAATTAAATTATGTACATAATTTTGTACCAAATAAAATACATAGTCATGCAAATAACGACTGTCTCAGATTTCCGAAAGGATATGAAAACTTACTTGGATAGAGTTGCCAAGAACTTTGAAACTTTGATTATAAACCGAGGTAAAGATTCAGGGATTGTAGTCATGTCACTGGAAGAGTACAATTCACTTATGGCTACTAATCACGAATTATCATCTCGAAAGAATGAATTAAGGTTAGATGCTGCGATTGAAAAATTGAAAAAAGGAGAAACTTTCAGTAATGACTTAATTAAAGATAAATGAAGTATATTTTTGTCGATGAGTCTTGGGAGGATTATTTGTACTGGCAAAAGACGGACAAGAATAAACTCAAGAAGATCAATGAACTTTTAAAAGATATTGCTCGAAATCCTTTTGATGGACTTGGAAAACCTGAGCCTTTGAAACATAAATATGCAGGATTTTGGTCAAGACGGATCGATAGTGAACATCGGCTCATTTACCAATATCGAGAAGGAGAAATATTAATCGCTAAATGCAGATTTCATTATGACTAGATGGAAATTTTAAACCTTGGATTTGAAATGTGGTGTAATTTTTCAAGATTTTTTAGTTGGTTAAAACTCAAAAAGCACAAATTCTATGTGGTCGTTGGGAAAATAGATTAGGGAGTTAAATGAATATGAAGAGGAGACAATTTCAATTTTCTCAGTATAATTGGTGAACTATTCCTTATTTATAATCTCAATCGCTTTTTCTAGTATTTCATCTCTGCCCTCTCTTATTCCTTTGATTGAAGGTTTTATTTTTATGTCGGGAATGATGCCTATTCGTTGAGTCTCCGTGCCATCAGGGTAATAAACACCTATTCCGGAAATCAGTGTAAATAGTCCGCCAGGAAGCGGTATTTGAGAGATATTTCCATCAGCGCCAGCAGTATTGCTACCAATGATGGTTGTATTTTGGCCTGCCCTTAAAGCCATAGCGGTATATTCAGATAAGCTGAGAGATTCTTCATTTACTAAAACAATCACTTTGCCTGAATAAGTTTTTTCAATGGGCTGAAGTAGCAATGGTTCAGTGAAGATAAATTCGCCAGGGTTTTCAACAGTTCCATTGGTGAATTTGACAAACTCAGTAGGAGAGGAGATAAAAAAACCTCCCAAACTAAAAGGAACAAAATCTGCTGGATAATTTCGAATATCGATGATAATGCCCCTACTTTTCTCAAATGTTTCTATGACTGAGGGAATCTCATCATTTCTAAGTGTTTGAAGGTTAATATAGCCAATGTTTTTGTCAAACCACTTGTGTGATTTTGGAGTTTTATTTCTTGCCCATTCAATTGTTTTTAAGTCACTGAAAGCATGGAGTTGTAGTTTCTCTGTTTTTGTTGCTCCATTTTTTTTGATGTATTCAATTTCAATTTCTGATGAATTCGAACGTAAGATGTCTGATGAAATCTTAAGTAATTTTCTTGGAAGATTTGATTCAGGATAATATCCTGACTTTTCTTCAATAATCGATTCAATAGTTTTCCCGTTAATCTTTGAAAGAATATCACCCACTTCAAGCTTCGATGTCATCGCTGATTTTATTTGTGGATTGTAAAAGTCAGTGATGGTCAGTTTATCTTCTATGAATCTTACTTGAAATGGCGCGTAATATTTCCCTTTCCATTCATCAATTGTATGAGCTCCGCTGAGTGAAGCATGGGAATCTTGGATTTCACTGATTAGTTGAAGCACTGCAAGTTGGTAGTCTAATTCATTTTTGGCATCAATAAATATCGGTAGGTATTCTTTCAATATAGAGTCCCATCCATCGTCAATGAGATGTTTATATGGGAAAAAATAATTTATCATATTCCAATATCTAAACAAAGACAATAATCTAAATCCATCGTCTGGATAAAGCATATTGGAATAGGAATTTTCGTTGGTAAATATTGGGTTCCCAACACCCAAGGCCATTTCTATGTAGTAATGATTCCCCTGGGACCTATTCTTGTAGATATGATCAAGTTTATCCTTAAGCAATGTACTTTGGTTGTCTATCCATCTTAAGTCCGGTTTGAGAGGGGAGTCTATTTTGGAAGGTAAGCATTTATTACATTTGCGGACTTTTCCCAAAGAATCAATCCATTTTATCAATAGCTTATCTCTTTTTGTGTGGTTGCTTTCATAAAGATAATCTGGTAAAAATCTAAACAATTCATAGTCCCAATTGTATGCGCCATCAGCAATTTTAGGATGATGATATTTCAAAAATCCCCAAATCTTTCCCAGTAATTCAAGGTTTTCAATGGTTTCTGAGTTGAGTTCAGAAATCACAATGGATGAACCCTTGTCAAACGCTTTATCCAAAGGAGCTAAATATTCCTTTTTTTCAATTGGCAGGATTTCTTCAACATTTTTACCGTCTATTGTAAGAGCCAATTTATCAATCCACATTTTGCCTTTTCCTGCTAATAAACCACCAAAAACAATTTGCTTGGTGTTTGCAGGATTCATATCTAATGTGATTTCATATTTTGCCCAGTCGTTGGTTCCTTTTAATCCACGAGAATTCATGTTTTCAAAAGCAATTCCGGGGTCAATTCTCATCCAAAGCCCAGCAAATCCATCTGCTACATTTTCTGTTTTTATAAACCCAGTGAGGGTAATCTTTTCACCTGTATAATTGTCGGGGAGTTTGAATTCTAATGCTTTGAAGTCAGGGTTATCCCCATCGAACTCTATGAAAGCGGAGAATTTGCCATGATAATTGATTAATGAGTCAACACCAACTAAATAGTCGTTGCCTCCAAAAGTACTCCAACCAACAGGTAATCCTTTTTCAATATTTTCGAAGTCAAGGTTGAAATCTGATCTTTTATTTTCCTTTTTACAGCCAACAAGGACTACCAAAAAAAATAAAAAAAGTAGGTATATCGAATTCTTCATATGTAGCAAAGTAAGTAATAATGAAAATCAGACCATCCTAGAGGTACCCGAAAAGGCTGAGAAAGATTACCACATTTTTTATTATTTACAAACCAAAGTCTTAATTTAACCTTTCTTAACAGCTTGATAAATAGTTTAAAAAGGGTCATGGGGGTATGAGTTTAGAAGTGTTTTATTGAATGAAGTGAACCTCATTTTTCATTTACAAGGAAATGGGAATATTAAAATCTCTCCAAATCAAGCTCTCTAAAATCCTTGATTTCGGATAGCTTGATCAACCGATCGACTTTGATGGTTTTCCATGTTTCCTTGAAGATCTCATCCTCTCCTTCTTTATTTTCAAAGGTGTTCTCTCTTTCCAGTTTTTTTCGTGTCATAAAATTGATACTAATTTCCCGGGCTACCACAGGACCGAAGTTGTCGCTTTGATCATAACCGATGAGTTCGAAGTCCGAATGTTGGTATCTGAAGGTGTACTTTGAAGATCCATATCTCCCGTGGTCGAAAATCACATATAAATTGCCTTTTGCTATCTTAAAAGATAAATCCGGTGCATAATAGACACCCCCATCTTCATTGTCAGACGGAAAGCAAGTATAATTTTCTAAGGCCAACTCGTAAGTGCCTTTTTTTTGAATTCGGATGACGATTCCTCTTGGGTTATGATTGAGGGTTCCACGGGACTCATCTTCTACAAATAGCTTTTCGTCGGTCCCTTGGATGATATACACCACATCCTCCAAGTGATCTTTGGTTAAGTCTCCCCTCAATTCTTCCACCACCACGAAGCTCTTTGGTAAAAATTCATCAGGTTTTTCTGATGGGTTTACCTGGGCATATGCGGAGGTTAGTAGTAGCAGAAGAAGGGACATGCTAAGAATTCCATTCATTCCCGTAAATTAATTAAAAGCCAAAGAAGAATGGCAAGGCAAACACCACAAAAGCTATCCAAAGTAGATATACTGGAAGATACTTTACCAAGACTAAGCCCACATTGGGTGCCCTTGTCGCATCCCAAAAGGCAAACCACAGGCTTTTGGTCACCAGTAAAAGATGCACAAGCATCAGGATATTGCTTCCCAGTACGGCAATACGATTGGGCGACCAGCCAAACTCTACAATGCGGATCGAAATGGCATGTAAAGCAATGCTATTGATTAGAATAGTGATCGACGCTAGGGCAAACAGGATCAATGTTTGTATTTTCTTATGTTCAGTTTTGGAAGTTTCACTCACCGAAAACACGATCAAGGCCATCACTCCGATGAGCAGAAGATTGAAAAGCAATAAAAATTCACGATCTGTATAAATGCTTTTGTTGGAAAAAATCATCGATACGAGATAAGTGACCAAAATTACTAGTACCAAAGGACTAAAGAGTTTGGCAATGATAGGAGACACCCGATTAATCAGCGTGGGATTGTTGACTAAAATAAATCCTGCGATGACGGGGATGGAAGGGAGGATAAAAAGCACAATATTTTCAGTAAAGAATGCTCCGATCTGTATGCCAATCAGTTCAAAAAGACCAATGGTCATTGCTGTGATAATACCTCCAGAAAGTACCATGACAGTGATTAAGATGAGTATTTCTGCATTCAACCGGATAAAGCCTAAGCGCTTGGATAGGTTAAAAGGCTCGTGGCCTTGGTAGCTAAGTCCAAACAATCCCCACATCAGGAAGGGCAAGTGTATGCAGGCCAGAATGAATGTGTCGCTTTCTGTATATAAAGGCCACCAATTGATATGCAAGAGCGACAATAGACCAATTGCTGCTATCAACAATTTTGTTTTTTGGGTCACTTGATTTTTCCATGAGAAAAATGCTATCAAAACGCCAAAGGCTAAAAATCCTGCATTTCTTGCATAAAAGCTATCAGTTTCCATCGATAAAATTGCAGGTAGCTTCATGTAGATTCCAGCAAGAATAGCCCCGACTACTAAAAACCATCGTTCTTGACTATTCCCCCAGGAAATGGAATCTTGTTCTGTTTGCAAGCGCTCATACCAGAAGCTTGCAGCAGGGGAATCCTGAATTTCTTCGTAGCACGATAAGAAGGAGGCTTTAAATGCTGAAGGGTTTTGGCGATAGAGTTGTTCCAAAAAAGCAGGCTGGCTTATGTTAGAAAGGATTTCGTTTTTCATAATTGGAAAGTACTTTGGTTTTCAAAGTGAATGGATAAATTTTTTTATTTATTGAGATTGATCAAGTATTCGAGGTAGTCCAAGTGCTTTCGAAAGGCATCCTGTCCATGTTCGGTAGCACTGTAAGTTGTCAAAGGTTTTCTGCCTACAAAGGATTTTTTTACTGCTATGTATGCATGTTTTTCCAAGTAGCGAAGATGGGTGGCTAGATTCCCGTCTGTGACTTCCAATAGATCTTTGAAGGAATTGAAATCATAGCTTTCATTGACCATGAGTACAGACATGATGCGTAATCGTATGACATTTTCAAATGCCCTGTCGTATATACCAGCCGGTTTATTTGTCATACTTCACATGCATCAAAATACCATAAAGGATGTGGAGAACTCCAAAACCACCTGCCCAAAGCAAAAGGCTGAGGCTTGGCTCTACAAGAGCGATAAGCCCGAGCATCAGGCAACCTATACCCAAAAATTTCAATTCTTTAAAGGAGTGTTCGGAAGCTTGATACATCCCCAGCCCATAAAACAGTAAACTCATTCCAAAAATGAAGGAGTAATCCTTGTTCCAGGCCAGAATACCACATACCAATGCGCCAATAAGCATAGGAAAACCTAAACTCTGAAGGAATTTTTTAGAGGCTGGCGAATATAAATTCCCCTTTTTGGATTGTACACTTTTCCGTTGGCTCAAATACCACGTAATGCCCAGCGCTAACGAAAACGTCAAAAATGAGATGATAAGGATCGTGATGATTTCTGCCTGATTAAAACTGACTGTCACTGGAAATCTCCAGTTGAACCAAGAATCGTTGATGAATACATTGATGGCGGTAACTCCTGCTAAGGCTATGAAACCAACAGGAATGCCAGCAATACCACTCAGGGAAAGAAAGCGCTTACTTCTATCCATCATGGATTTGATTTCTTCAAGATCTTGGTGCGGGTTTTTCATATAAAAGTACTTTGTAATGCAAAGTAAAATAGAATTTTTGGTTGTATTCAATTTTTTGATAAAAATTTTGCTGTTAAAAGAACTTAATTTTATTTTCTTCGTTGCTTTCGGTGTATTCTTTTTAAATCTTTGGTCTTGGTTTAACTTATCGAAATTATGGGTAATGTTCTCTTTCAAAGAATTTCTTTGTTTTTGGCAGCTTTTTTTATCATCAATCACGATGTAGAGGGTCAGGATACTAGTTATTTTTCTGATAGGAATTCCGATGATTTCCCCACTGTGATATTACAGGAGGGTAATTGGGGAGGGGTATATTATTTGATTGATGGAAAAAGAGTCTCAGCAGGAGAGGTGAGGGCATTGATGAATCAAACTGATTTGAAAGATACTCAATTTGTAAATGGTCTCAATTCATTTCAAGGAGGCCGCATCATGTCTTATACTGCCCCAGTGGTTGTGTTTGTTTCTTCGGTTGGGATGTTAACAAGTGCTTTAGGGGGTAATCAGACTGCTTTGAGAAACTACTTTATCGGATCTTTAGTGGGCCTTGGTCTTGTAGTTGGAGGGAATGCTGTCCGGAATAATGGATTTCGCAAGACTGAAGAGGCTATTGATGCCTATAATTTCAACTTACGCTCTGGGTATTTTTCACAACCCTATCTGACCATGCGAAATCAACGAGGTTTTTTTGGGCCTAAAATGAGCTATTTTGACGGGGCCGTCCCTTTGTCAGAATCTCAGTTTGCAACTATACGCTCTTTAAATACGGAGTTGGATTTGGATCTTAAGCCAGCAGATAAGTATTTTAAGCGGGCAAGAACATTTGATATGATTTCCAACATTGGAACTTTAGCTTTTATATCTTTTGTAATCATACCTCAATTTCAATCGTCTGCTCCTAATTCACTCTTGTTGCCAATTTTTATAGTTGATGTAACGAGTTTTCAAATAGCTAACATCAACCATAGAAAAGCGAGAAATTCCACGCGTGTAGCCCTGAATTCCTTTAACTTTAGAGATTGATTGATAAGTTTGCCAATGAATCTCAAATAATTTTGTTTCTTTTTTGGGATGCTTTCAAAAAAGCAATATCTTTGTGCCTCATTTCTAACGAGTGATTAAGGAAAATAGCAATACAATGAAAAAAGACATTCATCCTAACTACAGACCTGTCGTATTTTACGATACTTCAAGTGAATATAAATTCTTGACTCAGTCTACGATCGAAACAAGTGAAACAATCGTATGGGAAGATGGTCAGGAATATCCAGTTTACAAGATTGAGGTTTCTTCTAATTCTCACCCTTTCTACACTGGTAAGAAAATGTTGCTTGATACAGCGGGTCGTGTTGAGAAATTCAACAGAAGATACGCAAAAAAATAATTTGTACATCACAAGCATTGAAAACTCCCTTCCTTTAGAGGTTGGGAGTTTTTTTATTCCAAACCCTCAAATAATTCGTCAAGGTCAAGTACAAATCCTTGGACGCATTGGGAAGCCACCTTGTCTCCAAGCGTAAAAAGCCTAGAAGGTACGTATGTTCCTTCGGTCAATGAATATACAAGCAATGTTTGTTCATAAGGATGAACAATCCAATATTCTGAAACTCCGCTTTCCTCATACACTTCATATTTGTTTTGTAATTCTTTTTTATTGTTGCTTGGGGATAAAATTTCTACAATTAAATCTGGTGCGCCAATACATCCATATTCATCTAATTTATTGGGGTCGCAGACTACACACAAATCGGGTTGTACGACTGTATTGATTGTTTTTGCTTGTTTTCCAGCAGTGGGCAGCCTGACATCAAAAGGGGCAGCGTACACTTTACACGGTTTTTTCTTGAGAAAAGAATGAAATTCACTAAATATCCTTCCCGATAATTCTTGATGTATTCTCCGTGGTGCTGCGGCTGCTTGCTTAAAAACTTTCCCTTTGATAAGTTCGACCATATGATCCAAATCCCATTGCAGATAATCCGCATAGGTGTAGCTCCCATATTCTGTATAGGGTTCTTTTACAAGATTTAAAGGCTCTTCTTTTTCCATGATTCTAATCTACTAAAATTTTGTAGTTGTTGAAAGTCTAAACTACCACTCATTTGACCCTGTACATACGAATATGTGAAAGGCTTGTTTATTCGCTGGAATAAAGGGGTTGTTTTCTGTGAGACTTTTTTATTTTTGTGACATGGAGAACTTTGTGTTATTTGATGACCCAGCTATTCGCGGGTCTTTATTGCCCTTTACTTTTACCCGTCCCGTAGCAGATATCCGTATTGGGATTTTGAAGATCTCAGAAAAGTGGCAGCGCTACCTAGGTGGAGAGGTCAGCTATCTCACCCAAGATTATTTACAAACGAAATTTCCGATAGTAGGGGCTCAGGACTTGTGGATCAATGGGGCTTTATGCCCAGATGAGAATGTGGTTACCGCCATTCGAGGGTTAAAAACAGGTGAAGTGCTTTTGTATCAACAGACGATTTTGGCTGCGAAAACCAGTAAGCAGAAGGCTTTTTCGATCGAGCAGGTGAAAAATTTCCAATCAGTTCCTTATGAGCATTCATGCACATTGGTTCAGAAAAATTGGCATATATTCCAACACAATGGAGTTCAAATCAAGCAAGACTTCACTTTAATCACCAAAGGCCGTGCTTCTGCTGCCATTGAAGATAAGCATACGGTCGTTTATCAAGCGGATAATATTTTTGTAGAAGAAGGGGCAACCATTAAGACTGCTGTTTTAAATGCTGAGGCAGGCCCTATTTATATCGGTAAAAACACAGAGGTTCAAGAGGGAGCACTCATCCGTGGTCCTTTTGCGCTTTGCGAAGGGAGTACAGTAAATATGGGCGCTAAATTGAGGGGAGACACCACCGTCGGCCCATTTTCCAAAGTAGGAGGAGAGATTTCCAATGCGGTAATTTTTGGCTACAGTAACAAAGGCCATGAGGGATTCTTGGGGAATTCAGTCATTGGTGAGTGGTGTAACTTGGGTGCGGATACGAATACTTCCAACTTGAAAAATAACTATGCTCCAGTAAAAGTATGGGATTATACCAAGGGAGGATTTACCAATACAGGTTTGCAGTTTTGTGGGCTGATGATGGGCGACCACTCCAAGACCGGTATCAATACCATGCTCAATACAGGAACAGTTGTAGGAGTAGGCGCTTTGATTTTTGGCGATGGATTTCCAAGAAATTTCATTCCTTCCTTTGCCTGGGGAGGTGCTGCCGGGTTTACGACTTTTCAGTTTCGTAAGTTTGAGGAAACAGCACAAGCTGTCATGAAGCGCAGAGGCTTGGACTTCGACGCTGTGGAGAAAGAAATCTTGATGAAAGTTTTCGAATTGACCAAACATTACCGTATTTGGGATAAAGAAGGCTAATTGATATGTTATTTTCATCTATTCCGGGTTTGCCTGAGGTCAAACAAAAAATTGTGCAGGCTGTCAAAAATGATCACTTAGCACATGCCTTGCTTTTTCATGGACCGGAAGGTTCCCCTAATTTGGATATGGCTTTGGCTTTAGCAACCTACTTGCATTGCCAAAACCCTCAAGAAGAAGATTCCTGTGGTACTTGTGCTTCCTGTCAACGGATGGCAAAACTTATCCATCCTGATACTAATTTTGCCATTCCGCAACCAGGAGGAACTTCGGATGACGATGATAAAGGTGCCAAAAGTGATAAAATCGATTTTATAGGAGCGTTTAGAAATTTTGTTCAGACGAGACCTTATGGCAATATCTCTGATTGGCTGTATTTCAATTCCATTGAAAAAAAACAACTGAACATATCCAAAGCAGCTGCCAAACAAATCATTCAGACCCTTTCTCTGAAGTCTTTTGAGGGGGGCTACAAGATTATGATCATTTGGTGTCCGGAGTTTTTACATATCAATGCTGCCAATGCGCTTTTGAAAATTATAGAGGAACCACCGGCAAAAACCCTGTTTTTTTTGGTGACATCCTTTCCAGATAGGCTGTTGACGACCATTTTGTCGAGAACGCAAAAAATCATGGTTCGAGCTTTTTCTGATGAAGAGATCAAGGCTCACCTTGTAGCCATGGATTTATGCTCGCCGGAGGCAGCAGTGCAAATTGCCCCTTTGGCTGATGGGAACATGCGAGAGGCTTTCCAGTTGGTAGATGGAGTCAAGGATAAAAATACCAACGTAATCCGAGACTGGTTTCGAGCCTGTTTTTCTTTGGATATCAATGCCATTTTTGGTTTTACAGAAAATTTCAGTTCTACAGACAAGGAAGGTCAAAAGTCCATGCTATTGACAGGGATCAATGTACTGAGAGAGGTTTTGCTGGATAAAAGCGAAGTAGTAAACTTGAAGAGGAGTGCTGATGAGGACAGGGATTTCATCCATAAATTGGGAGAACATGTGCTTTCAGAAGCAAAGCTGGCCAAAATGTATGCTTTGCTGAATGAGGCGCATTATCATATCGAGCGTAATGCGAATATGAAGATTATGTTTGCCGATTTATCTTTTCAGTTAGCCAGGATCATGAGAGCCAAAGAAACAGCATGAGTAGCAAAAAAATCATCGGTAGAAAAGAGAAAATCAGTTTTTTGGACTGGGGGATAACCAATATCAGCGCCAAAATTGACACAGGTGCTTATACCTCTTCCATCCACTGTGATTATGCTGAGGAACGGATAGAAAACGGTTCCAAAGTCCTCTATTTTAAATTGCTGGCTGTTTTGGATCGGAAATATTCAGGAAAGGAACTTCGAGCAACTACCTATACTCAAAAACGGGTAAAGAATTCTTTTGGAGAAGCGGAAGTTCGGTATAAAGTCAGTACAAAAGTCCGTATGTTTGGGGAAGAATTTGAAGCTGAGTTTACGCTCACTGATCGCTCCAAAATGCGGAATGCCGTCTTGATTGGCAGGAAGCTCATACATGGGAGATTCCTCGTGGATGTTTCTCAAGTTCATCTAAGTAACCCTCGAAAAAATAAAACTACACCAACGACTTAAGGAGCAGCCTCCCCACTATGAAAATTGCCATTCTTTCCAGAAATCAACATTTATACTCTACCCGAAGACTACAGGAAGCTATCCGTGCAGCAGGTCATGAAGCCTTGATTATTGATCATTTACTATGTGATCTAATTATTGAACAAGAGGGGCCTTCCATCATTTATAAGGGAGAAAAATTGGAGGGTATTGATGCGATCATCCCGAGAATCGGGGCTTCCGTGACATTCTATGGGACAGCCGTGGTGAGGCAATTTGAACTGATGGGAGCTTTTGCGGCAGTTCAGTCTCAGGCGATTGTTAGAAGTAGAGATAAGTTGAGGAGCTTGCAAATATTATCCAGAGAAGGTCTAGGTATGCCAAAAACGGCTTTCACCAATTTTTCCAAAGGAGGAGAAAAAACCTTGATCGAACAGGTCGGGGGCACTCCCTTGATCATCAAGCTATTGGAAGGAACTCAGGGATTAGGTGTGGTTTTGGCGGAAACTAAAAAGGCTGCACAGTCCGTAATTGAGGCATTTCATGGTTTGAAGGCACGGATTATCGTACAGGAATTTATTAAAGAAGCTAAAGGGGCAGATATTCGAGCATTTGTAGTCAATGGTAAAGTAGTGGGAGCTATGAAGCGACAGGGTGCTGAGGGGGAGTTTCGGTCCAATTTACACAGAGGAGGAAAGGCAACTGTCATTCGACTGACTAAACAAGAGCGTTTGGCTGCCTTAGGAGCTGCCAAAGCCCTTGGTTTGGATATAGCAGGTGTTGATATGTTGCAATCAGACAGAGGTCCTTTGATTTTGGAAGTCAACAGCAGCCCAGGTTTGGAAGGTATAGAAAAAGCTACGGGAATTGATATTGCAGGGGAAATAGTCAAATATATCGAGTTGTCGGTGCAAAAATCAGATAGAAAAAAACGAATCAAACATGAGCAAGCAGATAAAGATAGGCACTAGGGGGAGTAAATTAGCTCTTTGGCAGGCCTATCATGTGCAGGACTTGTTAAAAAAGCAGGGGCTGGAAAGTGAAATAGTAATAATCGAGACCAAAGGTGATAAGATCTTGGATGTATCCATTGCTAAAATCGGTAGCAAGGGAGTCTTTACGGAAGAGTTGGAAGATCAATTGGCCTCGGGGGCTATAGATATTGCTGTCCACAGTGCTAAAGATATGCAGTCATCTTTGCCAGAAGGGTTTGAACTGATTGCCTTTACTGAGCGGGAGAAAGTAAATGATATCATCTTGAGTCATCGGAAGGATATTGATTACAAGGATTCATCTAAACCATTATTGCTAGGCACATCCTCAACAAGAAGAGTGGCTACCTTGAAGCATTTCTATCCTCATATTCAGACGGTGGAAGTAAGAGGAAATCTTCAGACAAGAATTGCCAAAATGGAATCGGGTGTTTGTGATGCTTTATTATTGGCCTATGCAGGTGCGCATAGGATGGGTTATGATGAGCTAATTGTGGAGGAGTTGAGTTTAGAGGAATTTACTCCTGCAGTGGGACAGGGCTCTGTGGCTATTGAAGCAGCTTCTACATTAGATCCTGCCATTAGACAACACATCATTGCGGCTTGTCACCATCCCGCTACAGGGTATCGCTTGGAAGCGGAAAGAGCATATCTACGTGTATTGGAAGGTGGTTGCAGCATACCTGTTTTTGGCTTGGCGACCATAGCAAATGATGCACTTGTATTAAAAGGTGGGATTGTGAGCTTGGATGGGAAAGACCGACTTGTGCAGGAAATCCATGGGTCTTTTGAGGATGCTACTAAACTAGGAGAAAGCTTGGCACATTCCATTTTGAAAGCTGGTGGTGCAGAAATTTTACAGGATATTAAAAAAGGATTGAATACATGAGACAGTTATTATTAGGAGTGTTAGTGGTGCTAAGTTTTTCCTGCAAAACTGAAAAAGAATATCTGGTCAAGTTTGAAACCTCCTATGGGGATATGTATGCGGTGTTGTTTGACGAAACACCCAAACACAAAGAAAATTTTGTGAATTTAGCACAAGCAGGACGATTTGATTCTACTGATTTTCATCGGGTGATCAAAGATTTCATGATCCAAGGTGGTGATGTTTTTGGAAAAGAGGGTTTGCCTCAGGAAGACTGGTATACTGTACCGGCAGAGATTAAGCCTGGATTGATTCATGAGAAAGGTATGATAGCTGCTGCTCGGATGGGCAATAATGTTAATCCTGAGCGGAGGTCCAGCGGTTCCCAATTTTATATAGTCCAAGGGAAGGTCTATGATCGCAATGAATTAGTGGTGGACATGAGACTGTTGTCAGAGACTTTTTTTAAGTACATGCAGTTGGGGAGCAATCGTGAATTGATGGAAAAGTATCAGCAATTGTACCAAGCACAGGAGTTTGATGCCATCAATGAAATGATGCTCGCTGCTAAATCCGATTTGGAGGCATTCTACAATTTGAATTTGGAGAAAAATATGACCCCTCAGCAGATTCAAGCCTATACCACAGTAGGGGGAACCCCACACTTGGATAATGAATATACTGTTTTTGGAAAAGTGATTCAGGGATTGGATGTGATGGAAAAAATTGCAGCTGTGGAAACAGGTCCCCGTGACAAACCAGTCAGTCCTGTGTATATGAAAGTGAGTGTTTCCCAAATGCCAAAATCCAAAATCACCAAAGAATTTGGGTATGAATTTGGCAATTGAACGCTCTGAGACCATCCTGATTACTGGTGCCAATGGTTTATTGGGGCATAAGTTAGTGGAGTTGTTGATCCACCGGGAATATGTACAGGTGATTGCCACTGGCCTTGGTGAAAGTAGACTACCGGCACATTATACCAATTACTACCAATGGGAGTCCATGGATATCTCTTCCGAGGAGCAGGTAAGCAGAGTCTTTGACAAATACAGGCCTACCGTTGTTATCCATGCCGCTGCTATTACCCAGGCGGATATATGCGAAGAAAATAAGGGAAAAGCCTATACAGTCAATGTAATAGGTACAAAAAATCTAATTCAGGCAGCCGAACGAATTGGTTGTTATTTTTTATATCTGTCAACTGATTTTGTTTTTGATGGAGAAAATGGTCCATATACAGAGGAGGACCAACCCAATCCTGTCAATTACTATGGAATAACCAAATGGGAAGGGGAGAAACTCTTACAGCAAAGTAATCTGTCTTGGGCAATTGTGCGGACGGTGTTGGTCTATGGGGTAGCGGAGGGCTTGAGTAGGTCAAATATTATTTTGTGGGTGAGGGAATCTTTGATGGCAGGAAAAACTATTCAAGTGGTCACCGACCAAATCCGTACCCCAACTTTAGTGGAAGATTTGGCAGATGCTTGTTTGTTGATGGTGTTGAAAAAGTCCGTAGGAATTTTTCATGTATCAGGAGCGGAGGTCTTAACACCTTTCCAAATGGCTGAAATGACCGCAGATTATTTTGGTTTGGATAAAACATTACTGCAGCCAGTAAACGCTTCTACTTTTACACAATCGGCTAAACGGCCCCCTCTAACAGGATTCATTATTCAAAAAGTTCAAAATGAGTTCAATTTTGAACCCAAAAGTTTTACTAGCGGAATTGGTATTTTAGCAAAACAACTTAAATTAGCCGATTCTTAAAATTAATTTAATCTATAAATCACACTTACTTCGTAACGTATGGCTATGAATACAGATACCCAAGGTAGAGGCCAATGGGGTTCCAGCTTGGGTTTTATTATGGCGGCTGCCGGTTCAGCGGTAGGACTTGGAAATATTTGGAGATTTCCATACCTGACAGGTGAGAACGGCGGGGGCGCTTTTGTTTTTGTATATGCAATTTGTGTTCTTTTGATTGGACTCCCCTTATTGCTCAATGAAATAGCATTAGGAAGGATTTCTGGCAAAAACCCTATTGGAGCTATTCGAGGGACAGGGGGTAATAAATTTTGGCAGTTAGCAGGGGTGTTATGTATTTTGGTGTGTTTCTGCGTTTTGAGTTATTACTCAGTAATCGCAGGTTGGACAATTGGCTACATTTTCACTGAATTGATCGATATACCTGTTGATTTTGCCGATTTTCAGCAGACACCAATGTATGTGATTCCATTGTGTTTCATCTTTATTTTGATGACGATTGGCGTAGTATTGGGCGGAGTTTCTGGTGGTATTGAGAAGGCAGCTAAGTTTTTGATGCCTATCCTATTTATCATCATTATCTTTATTGCAGGGCGTGCGGTAACTTTGGAAGGTGCTAGCGCTGGTATTGAGTACTATTTGAAGCCTGATTTTTCTAAAATAGATGGAAAAGTAGTCCTATCGGCACTTGGACAGGCCTTTTTCTCCATGTCTGTGGGTTGGGGTTTGATGATTACCTTTGGGTCATATTTGCCAAAGAGTAGTAATATCGTTCAGTCTTCTGGCTGGATTGCAGGGATGGATAGTATGGTTGCATTGTTGGGTGGTTTGATGGTATTTCCAGCTTTATTTGCTTTGTTGCCAGGAAAAGACCCCGCTGGTGGACCTGCCTTGGTTTTTGAGGTATTGCCAAAAGTATTTGATGCAATGCCGGGAGGTAATTTTATTGGCGCATTGTTTTTCTTGTTATTGTTAGTAGCCGCCTTGACTTCTTCGATCTCTATGTTGGAAGTTCCTGTAGCGTATTTTATTGATGAGAAGAAATGGAGCAGAAAGAAAGCGGCTTGGACGATAGGTATTGCGGCAATGGCATTATCTGTGCCTTCTGCACTTTCTTCTATTGAAGGAAACTTCTTTGAATCACTTACCTTGAAATTTGGAGGGAATGAACAGGTAGGTTTCTTCTCAATTATGGATTTCTTGTTTGGGACTTTTGCGGTTGTATTGATTTGCTTTATGTTGGCACTTTACACAGGCTGGGCCAAGAAGATTTCCGATTTTGCCAATGAGCTTGCATTAGGATCACCGTCATTTAAAGGTCCTTGGCGTGCGGCTTGGGTTTTCTTTATCAAGTGGGTTTGTCCAATAGTTATCGCATTGGTACTATTGGATACGTTAGGGCTCTTTGGAGAGCCTCAAGAAGGAGGTTGATATACAAAAATATTCAAAAAAAGAGAGGTCTTCCTCTCTTTTTTTGTTTTTTATCTTCCAAAATTTGGTTTTCATGCTAAGAAATATGTAATTTACATTTAAATTTTTTTAGTTCGTTTACCATAAAATAAAAGGCATGAAAGTTCTAGTCGTTGATGATGATGCAGTAGCTAGATTAATCCTGAAAAAGGTTTTCGAAAAAGAGAACCATAAAGTCTTCACGGCAAGTGATGGGATAGAGGCTTTGGAGGTATTAGCCTTGGAAAAAGATTTTAATGTAGTCATTACAGATATTATGATGCCCAATATGGACGGATTGATGCTGCTTAGTGAGCTCAAGAAGTCTCCCAAGACACGTAATATTCCAATTATTGGCTTTACTGCTGGGAATATTGATTCCTACAAGAAAAAAAGTAAAGAAGTATTTGATCAATTACTGCCTAAACCAATGGACTTTTATAAGCTGTACGATATAGCCAAAGAACACGCAAGAAAATGACGGATCCTCCGATTTATACAAGATCCTGTTGAAATTCAGATTGACTATCTTTTTATTTCAATAAATGGTAGTTAACCTGAGTTTTCTTTTTCTGTTGATGGCAATAAAACTAGCTATCCTTGAGTTAGTTATTTATGGCTGATTTATTTACATTAGCAGAGATTACAAAATATAGGATATGAAAAAATTAAGTTTTGTCTTGATCGCAGCCCTTTGGTTTTCCGGATTATCTGCTCAGGATTTTTCCATAGGTCCAAAAGTTGGGGTTTCCCAAAGCTCCATTACAGTTACAGGTGACGGTTTTGAATCGGGATCTACTTCCCTTGGATATCATGTCGGAGCATTTGTACGTATGGGCGGTGCCTCAGTCTTTGTACAGCCTGAATTTTTATATACCAATACAGGTGGTACAATCATTCAAAAATCTGATTCTGGCATAGATGCTACTATTGATGCCAATTTCAATCGATTAGATATCCCCTTGATGGTTGGAGTGAAGTTGGCAAGAGTTTTCCGAATCCAAGCTGGCCCTATTGCCTCTGTATTGTTGGATTATACATTAGATGATGCCTTGAATGTGGCGCAAGATGTAGATTATCGTAAATCTACCCTAGGATATCAAGCGGGTATAGGCCTTGATTTAGGGAATCTTATTCTAGATTTCAAATATGAAAACTCTCTGGGAAGAATCGCCCAAAGCGTGGCAGGTTTCAATACCGATCAGCGTCAAAATCAATTGATGGTTTCAGCTGGTTTTCGCTTGTTCTAGAGTCATTCTTTATAAAGGATTAATCAGCACAAAAAAAGCACCTAAAATAAGTATCATGAACTCATTTTTTGAGACATGTTTTTTGATTTTTCCCTCTCCATCATGATAGAATCAAAAAAAAACCTAGACCGCTGAAGTCTAGGTTTTTTTCGTTATTGTTTAAGAAAGGGCTCCGATAGAAGTTCTGACTATTCGTAACAACATTTCAACATATGTCTTAAAGGTTGTTTCAATGTTGGTTCAACTTTATTTCTACCCAATTTCTTCTCTCAAAAAAACCAAAATATCTCCTATCAATTCAATCTATCAATTGATGTCAAAACTCTTATCAACTGAAATGCCTTTACTATCCGTGATAAGAAGAGAATATTTGCCTTTTGGAATAGAGGTTTCCATGTCCCAAGAAGTCATATTTACACCTTTTAAACCTGCTATTTCCCAAGACTTAACAGTTTCTCCTGTATTATTCTGAACTGTCAAGGTTACTGATTGGGCAGAAGGAAGGTAGAAAATGATTGCTTGTGAGTTTGTTCTTCCTGACATTGCGGACCAGCGTGGATTGATGCGAACATTGTCAGCTTTGAGAATGGCAAATGCTCCATTATCCTGTTTGATTTGATGTAAAACATCCAGATTGATGACATATACACTTCTTCCGTGCGTACCAATAACCAAATCATTGGCCTTGGCTTGAATCACCATGTCATAAATCGGAACGTTTGGCAAGTTACCTTGGAACAATGTCCAAATTTTCCCTCCATCCACACTTACATACAAACCATGGTCTGTTCCCAGATAAAGTATTTCCGCATCTTTTAAGTCTTCTTTGATAACATTAGTAGCCTCCATAGGTAAATTACTTTTGATGCTTGCCCATGTTTTTCCATAGTCAGTACTTTTGAAAACATATGCCTGAAAATCATCAAATCTGTAGCCAGTGAGCGTAAGATAGACTAAGCCTTCCTGATGGGCAGATGGAGTTACACTGCTTATCCATCTACCCTGAGGTAATCCTTTGCTGATATCAGTCCAGTTTTTGCCGTGGTCACGCGTTATCCAAATATTGCCATCGTCAGATCCTGCATAAAGTGTCCCAAACTCCAATGGAGATTCCTCTACTACTGTTAAGGTTGCAAATGGGACATTTCCGCTTTTTTGGTTTTTAGTCAAGTCTGGTGAAATGGTTTCCCAAGTATCTCCTCTGTCCAAGGAGCGGTACACGTATTGCGAACCCATGTAGAATATGTCCTGATTATGCTTGCTGAGCACTGCCGGTGTTCTCCAGTTCCATCGATTCGGGGCTCTGCCAATATCATGACCGGGGGTAACAGATTTACGTTCGCCAGTTTTGGTATTGATGCGAAAGTAGTTGCCAAACTGAAAGCCTGTATATACAATATCATTTGTTCGGGTGTCAACAGCTACCACCATACCGTCACCTCCCATTAAGGAAGTCCATACATCGGAAGGTTTTCCTGTTGATTTACCATACCATACGCCATTATCCTGCATTCCTCCGTAGATATTGTAAGGTTCGTTTTCATCTACCATGATGGAGTAAAACTGGCTGATCGTCAATTCTGTGTTTAAGTGCTCCCAGCGTTCGCCTCCGCCATAGGACCTGTATAAGCCCCCATCTGTTCCCAATAAAATATGTTTACTATCCTGTGGGTTGATCCACATCGCTTGATGATCCGAGTGTACATTGCCTACCGTATCGGTCAATGCAAAATTCTTCCCGCCATCTCTTGAAACTAATAGCGGCACACCCAATAAAAACAGTTCATCTGGATTTGTAGTGCTTGTACGGACTTCTCCAAAATAGTAACCATAGGTGTTGTAAAGTCTGGACAAGTCACTTTCGCTGACTTTTTTCCAGGATTTTCCACTATCTTCCGATCGGTACACCTCAGCCCCAACCACACTTGCATTTAGGATTGCGGCATTTGCATCCACACCACCTCCATTATAAGTAGCTATCTGCTTTGGAGTTATTTTCCCTTGGGCAACTAATCGCTTAACTGAAGCCGCATTGTATTTGGTGGCAAAGCGATTGCTGCGCAGAAAACGATCGAGTTTAGCATTATCCAAGTTTTGCACATCGGCTGCGCTCATAGTTTGGAAGCTTTCAAAGCTGAGATCTTCCGCATTCCTGCTGCCCATAGTTCGGGATGCTTCCCTCGTTTCAGTCCGTTGATTATCATGCAATGCATATACGATATTCGGTTGACTCATACTGAAGTCAAAGCCGATTCTTCCAACAAATTCATCCGTTGGGAATCCCGTATCTGATTTTTGCCAGGTTTCTCCACCATCTTCGGATTTCCAGATTCCGGAACCTTTTCCATTACCTATGAAATCATGCGATTGTCTAAATCGCTCCCAAGTTGCAGCCAACAAATGGTTTGGATTGCTTGGATCAACTTTGATATCGATGACGCCGGTATTGTTGTTGATAAATAAGGTTCGCTTCCATGTTTTTCCTCCATCAGTAGTTTTATATAGTCCTCTTTCTTCGTTGGTAGAGTAGAGAGAGCCCATGGAGCCCACCCAAACGATGTCTGGGTTCTCCGGGTGGATTTGAATTTGCCCTATGTGTTGGGAAAAGCCTAATCCCATATGTTCCCAAGTTTGTCCTGCATCAGTGGACTTGTATACGCCTGCACCTGCATAAGTGGATCGACTGGAGTTGTTTTCTCCCGTACCTACCCAGAGGATGTTATTGTTGCTTTTAGACAGGGCCATGTCTCCAATACCTATTGCGCCCTGATGGTCGAATATGGGAGCAAAAGACTGACCATTGTCACTTGTCTTCCATACCCCTCCGGAAGCTGCAGCAATGTAAAAGGTCTTATAGTCATTGCTGACTTCTATGTCAACCACGCGTCCACTCATATTAGTGGGGCCTACATTTCTAGCTGGATAATTTCTGAAAGGGGTTTCCGAAAATAGCTGTTGATGTTTTTCCACAGCTTCTTTTAATTCCTTCGCGGTTGTGGGTTTTATGTCTTGTGCGAGGGAGGGGGAGATAAGTAAGGCTCCAATAGCCAGGATCGAAAAAGAAAATTTTAAGTATTTTTTTAGCATAGCTGATGATTTTTTGCTTAGTAATATAAGTATTCAGAGGAATAAAATTGTCGAAAAATAGCTGAATGTGATATTCTTAGGATAATTGGATGGCAGGATGTTTGAAAATAGCCTGAATCTTTACTAAGTTCGAAGTACCAAAGGTAATTTAACTCAACGATTTCGGGAATCATGTCAAAAGTCCTCAAGTATAGCAAAAATTTCTACGTACTTTTTACGTTGTTTTTTATCATCTGGATGGTATTTATTGATTCCAATGATGTGGTGTCTCAATTCAAGCTGAGAACCAAGTTAAAAGAACTGGAAAATCAAAAAGAGTTTTATTTGGAGCGAAAAGAAAAAATCAAAGCCGATCGGGAGGAGTTGATGAGTAATTACGAATTGCTAGAAAAATTTGCTCGTGAGCGGTATTACATGAAGAAAAAATCAGAGGATTTGTATGTGGTGGTTGAAGAGTAGTGCTTTCTTGCTCACATGGGTACTGTTAGGGATGCAGCTCAGCTTTGCCCAGCGGGTAGTTGATCCGGAGGAAAGACCTCCTTTGAAAGACCGAATGTACTATGGGGGGAATTTTGGGTTATCTTTCGGTACGATTACTTTTTTGGATATATCACCTCTTGCAGGTGTCATGATTACTGACAAGTTATCTGCTGGCGCAGGACTCACGTATCAATATTTTAATGATAGCCGTTGGGTAGGTTTGTCCAACACACTTTATGGGGGGAGATTATTCACCAGATACAATGTGCTACCCAATATTTTTCTACATGCAGAATACGAGACGCTAAATTTTGAATTGTACAATTTTGAAACCAACACCTCAAGAAGAGAGTGGGTGGATGCATTTTTGGTTGGTGGAGGGTATTTCGTTCCTTTTGGGAATCGGGGTGGAGCAAACTTTATGTTTTTGTATAACCTCAATTACGATGTAAGACGATCTCCTTACAATGAACCATATGTGATTCGCGTAGGTTTAGTCTTGTAGTCATCATAAATTCATTTCTCATGGATTCTTTTGTTCAAAAATTGGCACTGGCTCATCGCAATTGTCCAGAATGCCCATCTGCTAAAGTTATTCAGTTATTTTTTGAGGACTTGTTAGGCCTTTTATTTCCTGATTTCTCAGAAGAACTCTTAAAAGACCCGGCACAAATTCAACAAAAAGTCGAAGAATTGAAATGCAGGCTGGGTGGCTTATTGATCAAAAATAAGCACTTACATCAAGCTGACGGAGGAGATTTAGCGGAACAGTTTTTTATCAACCTGGAAGCAATCTATGAGTTGATCCTCCAGGATGTACAAGCCATGTTTGATGGAGATCCAGCTGCTAAGTCATTGACAGAGGTGATCCGATGCTATCCTGGGTTTTATGCGATTACAGCCTACAGAGTGGCACATGGGTTACATACCTTGGGAATTAATCTTATCCCAAGAATGATAACCGAATATGCCCATAGTAAAACAGGTGTTGATATCCATCCAGGTGCCAAAATAGGACCAAAATTCTGCATAGATCATGCGACAGGAATTGTAATTGGCGAAACCACTGTTATCGGAGAATGTGTCAAAATATACCAAGGAGTAACCTTGGGTGCTTTGAGTGTGGATAAAATTGATGCTGATAAAAAGCGCCATCCCACCATCGAAGATCATGTGGTGATTTATGCCGGGGCAACCATCCTAGGGGGGAATACGGTCATTGGAAAGCATTCCATAGTAGGTGGGAATGTATGGTTGACCAAGTCTATACCTCCTCACTCTAAAGTATATTACCAAGCCAATATGCAAGACCCATCTGGAGAACATCGTGAAACTTATATTATCAAGACCTAATGTATATTGAAAAGCTGATCGGTAATACTCCTTTAGTGGAGCTTCGCACCATTCCAACCAATCCAGGCGTGCAGATTTATTGCAAATTGGAGGGACAAAACCCAGGTGGTTCTGTCAAGGATAGAGCTGCTTACAATATGCTGAAGTCTGCGCTTGAGAGAGGGACAATTCAAGCGGGGGATAATTTGGTAGAAGCGACTAGTGGAAATACAGGTATTGCCTTGGCAATGGTGGCTAATTTTTTGGGTTTAAATATGACCTTGATCATGCCGGATAACTCCACCAAAGAGCGAATTCTATCCATGGAGGCTTATGGTGCTAAAGTGATCTTAACACCTGCTGCAAAAACGATTGAATACTCTCGTGAACTTGCTGAGCAGATGGCCCGTGAAGAAGGCTATGTGATGCTGGATCAATTTGCCAACCCTGATAATTACATGGCCCACTATTATAGCACAGGTCCTGAAATTTGGAGAGATACAGAGGGTAAAGTCACTCATTTTGTGTCTGCCATGGGTACAACCGGTACGATAATGGGGGTGTCTAAGTTTTTGAAAGAGAAAAATCCAGCTATTCAAATTGTAGGGACCCAGCCTACAGACGGTTCGAATATTCCAGGAATCCGTCGATGGTCTCCTGAGTTTTTACCAAAGATTTTTGATCCTTCTCGTGTAGATCGAGTGATTGATGTCAGTCAAGATCAGGCCACTACTATGACTCGGAGAATGGCAAAAGAGGAGGGAATTCTTGCGGGTATGAGCAGTGGAGGTGCGCTTCATGCAGCCCTTCAGCTTGCTCAAGAGCTCGAGCAAGGTGTGATTGTTTGCATTACTTGCGATCGAGGGGATAGATATCTGAGTTCGGATTTATTTGGATGAAATCCAACGTTTTTCATTTTTCAAGTGAAATGGCAGAGGAATCTTTTACGTTTTTCTTGATTCTATTCACGAAATAGAAAAAGCATCCCAAGTTATAAACCATAAGTCCAAACACCAGAAGGACAGGGCTTGGCATTGTTCCAGTGTCCTGAATAAAAGCAACTAAAATACCTATTGGTAGGCCTATTAGAAAAAAACAGGCTGAGAGATTTAATAGTGCTTTTTTATGGAATAGTAAGTTTCCAATTTTCAACATGATACCTTGAGGGCTAAATTTTCAGAAATATTTTTTTTAAAAACTCAGGCAACCTTTAGTTGTCGTTATAGCCATTGCTTACCGGGATGAAT
Source organism: Mongoliitalea sp. (assembly GCF_054166905.1). NCBI lineage: Bacteria > Pseudomonadati > Bacteroidota > Cytophagia > Cytophagales > Cyclobacteriaceae > Mongoliitalea > Mongoliitalea sp. The sequence goes on from NZ_JBSZCK010000038.1 coordinate 39,836, forward strand.
CCATGGAATTCTATATGGACGTTCTAATAATTCAGTTGCCTCAGGATCATTCAAAATTATTCGTCGCTTCGGGTCATATCTCAATGGTCTTCCTAGGTCCATAGAAAGATTGGCCAAGATGCAGGACGCCGTCGAAATATGGCTGCTGTAAATATCTGCAATCGGATCAGTATTGTGACTAATGGATTCTACCATGTTTTGAAAATGCCTTCTCGTCGCTGGGGCTGCATGAATCTCCATGCCTGTTTCGGTCAAATCTTCGGGATATTTTTCTCGCTCATATAAACACTCAAATACTTGAGATTCTGCATCGGGGTAGGGGGTGAATTCAGCTTTGAAAGGAGAACCCGCGAGCACCCCATGTTCTCCATATATCTTAAATCCCCAAGGGTATTCAGGGTCTACGGGATTTCCCCAAGTTCGGTGCTGCCAGGTGACTGTCACATTGTCAAACTCAAAAATGGCGGTTTGGGTGTCTGCTGTATTGGATTGACCTTTATTTTGTACAAAAATCCCACCCTTTGCAGCAATGGTATGAGGCCAGTCCAAATTGAGCATCCAACGTACAGCATCCAACATATGCACAGCCATATCCCCCGTAATTCCATTTCCGTACTCCATAAATGATCGCCAGTGTAGACCATGGGGTAATCCTGTAAAGGGTCTCAAGGGTGCAGGTCCAGTCCAAAAGTCGTAATCAAAATGCGCAGGTATTTCTTGCAGCTCTTTGGTTTTATCCTCCCGCATGTGGTAGTAACAGAAAATATCCGCCGCTGCTATCTTTCCCAACTTATCTGTGTCGATGATTGCTTGCTTGGCCTCGATTAAGTGAGGGGTGCTGCGCCGTTGAAGTCCAACTTGGACGACCTTGGCATATTTTTTTGCAGCTGCCACTACAGCCTCCCCTTCCAAGACATCTACTGAAACAGGTTTTTGCACATACACATGGGAACCTGCTTCCAAGGCTGCAATGGTTTGCAAAGCATGCCAATGGTCTGGTGTACCAATGATCGTAATGTCTAGGGCATGATTTTTAAATAGTTCCCGATAGTCTTTGTACAGCTGGGGAGGATTGGATTGTGACTGTCTTTGTGCCAATAATGTTGCAGCTTCCTCCAATTGTATGCGATCCACATCGCAGAGGGCGACTACCTCACACGAGGCAATTTGGAGTAAACGAAAGAGGTCACTTTTACCATACCAACCTGTGCCAATGACGGCTACTCGAAGTGGTTGTTTATTTCCAATAAATCCAGCGGATAAATTTCCAAGACTAGAAAGTGCTAGTATAGCTGCGCTTTTCTTTAGAAAATTCCTTCTTCCAGAAGTTGAGACTGTTTTCATATGCCATGGATATACAGTCTCAAGTTACAAAAAGGAGAGGGGAAGACAAGGAGAACTTAGGAAAAGCTTACGCCCAACTTTTCTCCCAATTGGGTCAAATCTTCTACTACTGCTTGGAGTAAGGGTATTCCCTCTTTTCTTCGAATCGCTTCTAATTCGCGTTCAGGATCGCCTGGAATGATTACTTTTTCTTGTCCTTCTACTGGTGTGGCACTTCTGAATCGACTGATCCAAGTGTCCATATGACCTTTGAATTCATCCGCAGGTCTGAAAGCATCTACTCTCATGGCTCCAAAAAAGTGTCCTAAACCTTCCCCAACTGGATTGGGGTCAGGTTCTAGAAATGCTACAAACGGCGGAACCCAAGGACCGTAATTAGCACCTGATAAAACTGCAGAGAATATATCCACAATCGCCCCAAGTGCATATCCTTTGTGCGATCCATGATCTCTATCTCCACCCAAGGGTAATAGCGCACCACCCTTTTTGACACCGTTAGCATCAGTGGTTGGGATGCCCTGTGGGTCCTGAACCCATCCAATTGGAGCCTCTAAGTTTTTTCGCTGTAAAATTTCCAATTTTCCGTTAGCAGCAGTTGTTGTTGCCATATCTGCTACAAAAGGTGGTTGTTCATTAGCCGGTATGGCTACAGAAATAGGGTTTGTTCCCAAAAGACGCTCTTTGGAAAAAGTCGGAGAAACCAATGGACTTGCATTTGTCAAGGAAATTCCAATCATATCATGTTCCAAGGCCATCATCGCATGATAGCCAGCAATTCCATAATGATTACTATTTTTCACGGAAACCCATCCGGTACCAGCATTTTTGGCTTTCTCTATGGCCACCTGCATAGCAAATGGAGCGACCACCAATCCTAATCCACCATCTCCATCCACTACTGCGGTACTTGGGGTTTCGTATGTGACGCGGATAGATGGAGTAGCATTGATTCTTCCTTTTTCCCACAAGCGAACATAGCCAGAAAGTCTCGCTACACCATGGGAGTCTACTCCACGCAAATCAGCAGATACCAAAACATCGGCAGCCAACTTTGCATCCGCTGCAGGACAGCCAATTTTTCGCAGAATATCAACAGTGAATTGGTGGAGGTGTTCGTATGTGAAATTCATAAGCTTCGTTGGTCTTATTTCTCTGCAATGGCAAGAGAATCTTTTCCCATCAGTTGAGCGATGGCCCCTTCTTTGAGGGCAAAATTAGAACATACCAAGAGTTCTACTGAAAGGAATCCTAAAATAAATTCAATCAAACAAGAGGCAACTACAATCATATCCACACGCATAGGGATCATGCCAGGGATTTTGAGTCGTTCTTCCTTGGGTAAAGTATGTAGTTGGTTGGAAATTTGATCAAAGGCAGTACGAGGCAGTAAAAAGACCCGTTCTTCTCTGGTCTTATGTTTATGTAAAGAGGCGTAATAAATATCGGATAAAGTATCAAAAGTTCCGGAAGCACCTACAAAGCGTGAGGGTTGATATGTCTGTATAGCAGTGATTAATTCCTGAAGATTACCTCCAAGGTATTCAAATAAATTTTGTGTTTCTTCAGGAAGTATAGGATCATGGTAGTGAAAAAGGTCCAACATGCGTTGACCTCCAATCTCAAAACTTTGTTTCCACATGACAGCTTGCTGTGTCCCGATGATGAATTCTACAGAACCACCGCCAATATCCATCATCAAAGAAACTTCCTCATTCAAGGCTCCACTTAGTCGAATACCTTCATAAATCATTTGGGCCTCTTGCACCCCATCGATGACATTGATGTCTATCCCTATGGTCTGAGAAACCTTGCTAACAAAGGCCTGACCATTCTCTGCATTTCTAACTGCGGAAGTAGCGAAAGCAAATATTTCGGTGATTCCTTCACCGTCAATCAGGTTTTTGAAGTGTTGTAGGGTATGAAAGGCTCTTTTTTCAGCATCGGCTTGAATTACTCGTTGGTTAATTCCCCCTTGTCCTATTTTTACAGCGACTTTTTCTTTGTATAAAGTCGTGTATTTCTCTCCATAAATCTCCACCAACAACAAATGAAATGTGTTGGTCCCCATATCGATAATTGCAGCCTTTCTAGGTCTCATACTCACCTATTTTTAAGATGTGCGAATATAGAAACATAATCTTGAAAACTGCTAACCTATTTTCAGTCAATTTTACTGGAAGCCAAAGAGATGCTTTTGGAACTTTGGTAAATTGTATAGTCATTGACCAACAAATTTTTCTCACTATCGCAGTCCTTACTTATATTTGACCAAGTTAATATTTTAAACAGGGGATATCGATCGTAAGAAAAAAGCTTCCTAAAGAAGAGTTTTTCTAAAGTCACTCCAAAATAACCGTCGAAAGCAAACTTTAAACATATGAAAAGTCAAGTCAAAGGAATTTATAGCCTGCCGTCCAACAAGGAAAAATTCGAACTTTTAACTAAAAAGAATGAAGAAGCATTACTGGGAGGGGGAGCCAAAAGGATTGAAGCTCAACACAAAAAGGGGAAATTGACTGCCCGAGAGCGCATTGATTTTTTGATGGATGAAGGTACATTTCAGGAAGTTGATAAGTTTGTGATGCATAGAGCCAAGGATTTTGGCTTAGACAAGGAACACTACCTCGGAGATGGGGTGGTTACAGGTTATGGAGAAATCAATGGTCGATTAGTCTATGTGTACTCCCAGGATTTCACTGTTTTTGGAGGCTCTCTATCGGAGACTCATGCTGAAAAGATCTGTAAAATCATGGATATGGCTATGAAAAATGGAGCACCAGTAATTGGTCTCAATGATTCTGGTGGTGCACGTATTCAGGAAGGGGTCGTTTCGTTGGGTGGTTATGCAGATATTTTTTACAGAAATACACTCGCATCAGGAGTGGTTCCGCAAATTTCTGCGATCATGGGCCCATGTGCTGGTGGAGCAGTGTATTCTCCTGCGATTACCGACTTCATCTTGATGGTAGAAAATACTTCCTACATGTTTGTGACAGGCCCTAATGTAGTAAAAACGGTGACACAAGAAACCGTAACAGCAGAAGAATTGGGAGGAGCAAGTACGCATAGTACCAAAAGTGGGGTGACACATTTTGCATGTTCTAATGAATTGGATTGTATCAATCATATCAAGCAGTTGCTAAGCTATATTCCTCAAAACTGCGAAGATGAGGCACCTGTATATGCTTATGATAAGAAGGAAAATGAATTGAGACCTCAATTGGATACCATTATCCCAGAAAACCCCAATCATCCCTATGATATCCGTGAAGTGGTGAATGGAATTGTGGATGAGGATTCCTTTATGGAAGTGCATAAAAACTACGCGGATAACATCGTAGTTGGATTCGCAAGGTTGGCTGGCCGAAGTATTGGTATTGTGGGCAATCAACCACAATCTATGGCAGGTGTATTGGACAACGACGCTTCCATCAAAGCAGCAAGGTTTGTCCGTTTCTGTGACTCATTTAATGTGCCTTTATTGGTCCTTGTAGATGTTCCAGGATTTTTGCCAGGTACTGACCAAGAATGGAACGGGATTATCGTCAATGGTGCAAAGTTATTGTATGCATTCTCAGAAGCCACCGTCCCAAGAGTAACTGTCATTACCCGTAAGGCTTATGGTGGAGCTTATGATGTAATGAATTCCAAACATATTGGAGCTGATTTGAATTTTGCTTGGCCTACTGCGGAGATCGCCGTAATGGGCGCCAAGGGTGCTGCCGAAATTATTTTCAAACGTGAAATTGCTGAAGCAGAAAATCCAGAAGAAAAACTCCAAGAAAAAATCGACGAATACACCTCAAAATTTGCGAATCCATACCGCGCAGCCCATAGAGGATTCGTAGACGAAGTCATCCTCCCATCCGAAACCCGTGAAAAACTCATCCGCGCCTATAAAATGCTAGAAAATAAGGTGGATAAATTGCCTAGGAAGAAGCATGGGAATATTCCTCTTTAACGGCTAGTCAGTCAACGGTTGACGGTCAACTGCAAGCAGTGCGCAATTAACAGTGAGTAGTGAATAATGATAGTCGGTCTCTATGTAAAACCTACGATTTTCTTTTAATAGAGGATGATCGTAGGTTGGTTTTTAGTGTAAATTTTGTCAAAAGTGATACTTTTACTACTATGGCATTTAAGTTTGAAAAGTTAAAAGTTTGGAAAACTGCTTTGGAACTGGCTTTTGAGGTAAGTAAAGTAATTCAGGAGTTTCCTTCACATGAAAAATTTGTACTAGGGACACAAATGCAAAAAGCGGCTGATTCTGTTATACTAAATATTGCAGAGGGCTCCACAGGTCAAAGTTCTGCTGAATTTAAACGATTCTTGAATTACAGTATACGCTCAGCATTGGAAGTAGTCACTTGTCTTTACCTTGGCGAAATGAGAAAAATCATCAAAAGTGACGACTTTACAAGTTTATACAATAAGTATAATGATCTCATTAAAAGCATACAAGCTCTAAGAAACTCTTTAACCTAAACTATCTGAATTCGATAAATTGTTAAAGAAAATAGTAATCCCATTTTATACGTGTATCAAAACCGTTGACAATTGACCGTCGACTGTTGACATCCAAAACTCACAATATGCAATCTTCAAAAATATTCCTTACTAACTACCTCAACAACGCCTCTCCAACTGGATTTGAGGCATCTGGACAGCAAATTTGGCTGGATTATGTCAAGCCTTTTGTAGATACGTATTTTACGGATAATTATGGAACTGCTGTAGGAGTCATCAATCCCGATCATCCATACAAAGTGGTGATAGAGGCCCATGCAGATGAGATTTCTTGGTTTGTCAATTACATCACTCCAGAGGGGTACATCTATGTACGCAGAAATGGTGGTTCAGATCACATGATTGCTCCATCCATGCGTGTGAATATCCATACCGATAAGGGGATTATTCCAGGGGTTTTTGGTTGGCCGGCCATTCATGTGCGCAAAGATGGGAAAGAAGATGCTCCTACGCTGGATAATATCTTTATTGATGTAGGTGCCCGAACCAAGGACGAGGTCTTGGAAATGGGGATTCATGTGGGTTGTGTAATCACTTTTAAAGATGAATTACAAGAGCTCAATGGGAAGTTTCTTTCCGGGAGGGCCTTGGACAATAGAATCGGAGGGTATATGATCGCAGAGGTTGTTAGGAAAATCCAGGAGTCTCAGGTGAAATTACCTTTTGGTCTCTATGTGGTCAATGCAGTTCAGGAAGAGATTGGATTGAGAGGAGCAGAGATGATTGCTGCTCGTATCAAGCCCAATGTTGCGGTCATTACAGATGTTTGTCATGATACCACTGCACCCATGTATAGTAAAATTGTTTCTGGTGATCAGGTGGCAGGCAATGGACCCGTGTTGACGTATGGGGCAGCAGTACATAAAAAATTATTGGATTTGATTATTGCTACAGCTACCAAAAATGAGATTCCATTCCAAAGAGCAGCAGCTTCGAGAAGTACAGGTACTGATACTGATGCTTTTGCTTATTCTAATGAAGGTGTTCCTTCAGCCTTGATTTCCTTGCCTTTGAAGTACATGCATACAACTGTTGAAACAGCCAGTAAGCAAGATATAGATCATGTGATCGAATTGATGTATAAGTTTTTATTGGAGTTTGATCCTTCGTTTGATTTTAGGTATGTAGTCTAACTTATACCTTCAAAACTGAAAGCCCAAAAACAACTCAGTACATCTAGTTGAAAACAAAAAAGGCCTGCATTTCTGCAAGCCTTTTTGTGGAGGATAACGGAGTCGAACCGATGAACTTCCCGACGTCTGTCGGGACGCTCTAGCCAGTTGAGCTACTTTCGATAAGCCAAAGAATGTATTTTCTTGATTTTTTCCGTTTGATTTCTAGCTCACGTTTAAGAGCAGATGATCTATCTATCAATTCTTCGGTATAAACGATTTCCCAAA
>NZ_JBSZCK010000039.1:0-11916 GCF_054166905.1 Mongoliitalea sp.
CCATCAATTGCCTCCTGCTTTAGCTGGAGGCCAAAAAATAATTATCCAATTCATTTTGGCTTTAGCCAATTATTCTGGAATGGATTTCTAAAGGTGGATTCCATTCGATGGGTTGGACAAAAGCCACAACCCTATTGATAGGATAACCCTACAAAAATTATTTTACAGAGAAACCATCAATTGCCTCCTGCTTTAGCTGGAGGCATTGAATTCTATGACATCCAAATCATCATTTAATTGCTCCAGTAATTCAAGATGACTCTTCTGATGTATTGGATGGATAAAATCGGGCAAAACATCCACTAGAGGAACTAAAACAAATTTCCGCACTGAAATATACGGGTGTGGAACTATGAGCTGAGGCTCATGGATAATCTGTTTCCCCAAATACAAAATATCTATATCCATGGTGCGATTACCCCATTTCTGTATTCGCTCTCTACCAAGCGCCTGTTCTATTGATTGAATAACTTCGAGGATTTCTAATGCTTTCAGATCGGTCTCCAAGATCAACACTTGATTCAGGTAATTCCCCTCAGAGGCTCCTCCCCAAGCAGCAGTTTCATAGATTTTGGATTCTTGGACAATTTCCCCTACTATATTGCTGAGTTGTCGTTTTGCTTCCAAAATCAATTTTTCCCGATCACCTAAATTCCCCCCCAAAATCAAAACTACTGTTTCCATTTACATGTTACGCTTAGAAAGATACAACTTTAGTAAAAAACCAGTAATTTTAGGCACTTAACCAAAAAAACTATGAAATTCTTAGGAAATGTTTTAGCCGTCATCGTAGGCTTACTCGTATTTTCTGTTCTCAGCTTTTTCATTCTTGCAGGCATCATTGCAGCGATTTCTGCTTCAGATAGCGAAGTCAAAGTGAAGGAAAACACAGTCCTTCAACTCAACCTCAATGGAAGAGTGCTTGTAGAGCGCACCAACGATAATGACCCTGACTTTTCATCAGTAGGCTTATTTGGAGGGGTATCGACCGTGGGATTAACCAATATCAAAAGAGCGATCAATGCAGCCAAGGATAATGACAACATCAAAGGTATTTATTTGAAGGCTGGTTTTTTTACTGCCGGCCAAGCTGGCTTGAAAGAAATCAGAGATGCCTTATTGGATTTTAAAGACTCCGGTAAATTTATCATCAGTTACGATGAGGTATATGGAGAAAGTGGCTACTATCTCAGTTCTGTTGCTGATGAAATCTATTTAAACCCTTCCGGTATGATGGAATTCAATGGTTTTGCATCGGAAGTGGTGTTTTTGAAGGGCATGTTCCAAAAAATCGAAGTAGAACCGGTGGTTTTCCGTGTGGGAGATTTCAAAAGTGCCGTTGAGCCCTTTTTATTGGATAAAATGAGCGATGAAAACAGGCTACAAACGGAAACCTTCCTAAATGACTTAAATGACATCGCACTGAAAGAAATCAGTGAAAGCAGGTCTATTGCACTAGACAGAATTACCGAAATCAATCAGCAGATGCTGGTAAGAAAAGTTCAGGATGCCATTGATTTAAATATGGTGGACAACCTTTGGTATGAAGATCAGGTGATAGATCACATGAAGGAAAAAATGGGTCTAAAAGAAGATGATAAAATCAATCTCATCAATGTTACCCGTATGAATGCTGCAACTTCGTCCAAAAACAAGTTATCAAAAAATAGAATTGCCGTAATTATTGCAGAAGGAGATATTGTGGATGGAAGAGCAGAGGACGCTATCAGCTCGGAGATATTCAAGCAGGAGGTTCGCAAAGCCAGAAAAAACGATGATATCAAAGCAGTAGTCATCCGTATCAACTCCCCTGGAGGCTCAGCATTAGCATCCGAAGTGATTTGGAGAGAACTGGAGGAATGCAGCAAAGTGAAACCTGTGATCGCTTCTATGGGAGAAGTTGCAGCTTCTGGAGGCTATTACATCGCAGCAGCAGCGGATACCATAGTAGCACAACCAAACACTATAACAGGTTCCATAGGGATTTTCGCATTGTGGTTTAATGCTCAAGGCCTTTTGAATAATAAATTGGGCATCACAACAGATGTAGTAAAAACAGGAGAATTTTCTGACTTTGGAAGCCTCTCCAGAAAATTGACAGATGGAGAAAGAGCAATCTTCCAAAATCAAGTAGAACAAGGATATGATACATTTTTAAGTCGTGTATCCTCCGGAAGAAATATGAGCAAAGAAGCTGTGATGGAAGTAGCTTCTGGACGTGTGTGGTCGGGTGTACGGGCTCAAGAAATTGGATTGGTTGATGTGCTTGGTGGTCTGGAAGATGCCATTAAAATTGCCGCTACCAAGGCTGATATTGCAGAGGATTACAGAATCATCTATTACCCTGAATCCAAACCTTGGTTTGAGCGCTTCTTAAATCAATTCACCAATGACGTACAAGCCTTCTACAACACCAAAAAATATGGTGAATTGTATCCAATCATGAAGCAGGTTGAGAGAGTCAATCAGTACAAAGGGGTAATGGTACGTTTGCCGTATGATATTGAAGTGAGATAATAAAGGAGGAAGGATGAGGGAGGAAGGATGAAATGAAATAAGAAACAAGAGACAAGAAGCAAGAAACAAGAGTTTAGACACAAGACTCAAGAGCCAAGAAGTAAGACTCAATTGGGCTCATAGAGGAGATGAGGGGTTGGATCTTAGATTTTAGTCCCGATAGCTATCGGGATTAGATTTTAGATTTAGGGGATTTTGGAGCTGAGATTAGTTATCGGGAAAAGCAACCGCAAAGGACCCAAAGTTTGACGCTGAGAACGCTGAGATGGATGGTCTCGAAAGTCTCAAATATCTCAGAAGAAAATGGCTAAATTGTTTTCAAATTATCCTATCTGTGCTGATCTGTGAAATCTGCGGACAGCCCACTTTGCGAGCGCAGCGACCAATCGTTGCGCTCGTTGCGTGAAATAAGGAACGGGAAAAGATTTTTAATACATGAAGACATCAAAAAATTAAAGATTCAAGTCTCTCCGCATCAAGTGTGCCTGAAGACTTGAACCTCTTTACATTCTGCGTGAAATCCGCTTAATCTCCTATATCTGTGAGAACCTTATTCTTGAAGGAGAATTTCCCATGCTTCCTGAATCTTACCCGCATCGAGGGCATCTTTAGCCAACAGATGCAAGTGATAGCGATACCCCTCTTCATCTTGCTGTAACCGCTTCTTGAGGTCTACTATATCTGTATGTGAGGAGCGCTCAGCAATAGCATCAGCCGAGGGAAGCAATTCCACATTCCCCAATTTTCCTAAATGATTTCCCGTCAACACCACAGAATACCGGATGTGGTCAGGAATTGCATCTACACCAATCCCCTTATTCCTCACAGGTTTTTCGATTTCAAATAAGGCAGATCCATTTGCTCTACAATACCAATCACCCCCCATTCGCGCTACTGTGTCAATCTTGAATGGATCAATTTTTCCCTGATTATCAAAAATATGATCATGAAAATGCGCCAAAACTACTTCACACATGACCAAATTACCCGCACCACCTTCTTCGCCCGTGGGTATTACCTGCAAAACTTTGCATTCAAAAGCAGCAGGTGACTCTTTTACCCTTGGCGGCTTGACCATGCTGGAAGCCTCTTCCGTTAAACCTGCTTTTACAAACTCATTGACACCCTTGTCATACTCCGTACTTGCCAGGGACATTTGCTCGACCATGGCATAATCTACCATATTGATGACCACTTCCGGAACTTCCAATACATTCTCCAAACTATGCTTAGTAGTATTATCACGCACGCGGCGAGCGGGAGAGAAAATAAGAATGGGAGGATTGGAACCGAAAATATTAAAAAAACTATAGGGACTTAAGTTGACATTTCCTTCCTTGTCAATAGTACTTGCAAAGGCTATTGGACGTGGACTTATCGCTCCTAGGAGATATCCATGTAGCTCCTGTGTACTGATTTCTTTTGGATTGATTGTTTTCATAGGTATGTTCAAAAGAACTATTATTTCAATAAATTAAGAGTTTTTTTTCACTGCCTGTACGATCAACTCCGCTGTATGTTCGGATGCTGATTGACTTCCGATTTTTTCCCGGATCAAATCATAACCTTCATAAATCGTCGCTTTCACCTGTACATTACTCAGCATACGATTCAATTCATCTGTCAATCGATCCATGGAATAATCATTCTGAATCAGCTCGGTTACGACCTTCTTTCCAGCGATGAGGTTAACCAAGGAAATAAAGGGTACACGGATCAGATGCTTCCCAATATGATAGGAAATACCGCTTGTCCGATATACCACCACCTGAGGTACTCGGAATAGGGCAGTTTCCAAGGTGGCAGTTCCTGAAGTAACGACAGCCGCTATCGAATGTTTGAGTAAATCGTATGTTTGGTCGATAACAACTCGGATACCTACCTTGATAGCAGTTGCATAGATTGCCTCAGGAAGATTATTTACCCCAGCAATGACAAATTGAGCTTGAGGAAAGCGTTTGACGATCTCAATCATCCTTCCTAACATAGCTTGTACCTCCTGTTTTCTACTTCCCGGAAGCAAAGCTATAATTGGCTGATAGCTTAATTCGTTTTTTTGAAAGAAAAAAGGATGAGGCTCAAACTTCTGAATTTCATCCAACAATGGATTACCGACATAAGAGGCATTTATACCGAATTTTTGAAAAAACTCCTCTTCAAATGGCAAGATACAATAAACAGCATCTGTAATTCGGGCAAGTTTTTTGGCCCTTCCTTGATTCCATGCCCATATTTTTGGTGGAATATAATAGTGCACTTTTATTCCAAGTTTTTTGGCATGGGCAGCAATTTTCATATTAAACCCACCATAATCCACCAAAATCACTACATCCGGCCGGAAGATTTCAATGTCCTTTTTAACAAGGGACAGATAGCGGAGTACTTTTCGAAAGCCTAATAATACTTCTAAAAATCCCATAACAGCTATTTTCTGGTAGTGAACGGTAGCATTTAAACCTGCCTCTATGGAGTAATCACCACCCATACCTTTGAATACAGCTAGTGTATCCCTCTCTTGGATAGAACGGATCAAATTTGATGCATGAAGGTCTCCACTTCGTTCCCCAGAAATTAGATAGTATTTCATATCTCAAAGAAAATAAAAAAAGGAGACATCTTAACTGTCTCCTTTAGTAATTGCTTCCTTAAACTCACTCTCCGTAATATTCCACGAAATTGCGAGGTGTTTCATACAAGGTCAATTTATGCAAACTTCCATGAGGTACAATAGCATTCACAGCAGGAGCCAAAATCTTCCAAAATTCAATGACTAAATTCTCACAACTAGCCATTTTACCAGTCATAAAATCCACATCTAAGTTGAGATTTTTGTGATCTACTTTGTCAATGATTAATTCTTTGATGAGCTTACTTAAGTCTTTTAGGTCGACAACAAAGCCTGTTTCTGGATCAGGTAAACCCTTAACCGTTACAATCAACTCAAAATTATGCCCATGCCAATTAACATTAGCGCAAGGCCCAAATACTTCTTTATTTTTTTCTTCGGACCAATTCGGATTCCAAAGCTTATGTGCAGCGTTAAAATGCTCTTTTCTACAAACGTGTACCATCCCGTTTTTCAATTGAGATGCAAAAGTAAAGAAAAAGACTTGCAAATAATAATATGAAAAAAACTAAAGACTGTCTAGAATTCATATTGATATCTAAGACAGCCTTAGTAATTATTGTGCATTCATTAACAGAATCAATCGTCGCACAGCACTTTTATCTTTTAAATCAAAGCCATATTCATTTTCTAATTTTTTGAAGCGGCCATAGTCATCACCAAAGATAGCTTCTAGATCCTTCTTTTTAGTTTTCCATGGCATGACAACACCATCTTTAACCACGTACAACTCTTCACGATTCAAAAACATTCTAGAACGCTGAGAACCGTAAGCAGCAGAAGGATCATCACCCATGATTTTGTATTTATGTTCAATTAAGGTATAATCACCATCAACCATAACCTCCACAAATCGATTGGTACCTACTCTAGGAATATCATAACCGGACTTAAAAACTGCCTGTCTTCCTTGGTCTTCGACAATAAAACCCTGTATCATTTTAGGTGTATAGGCCAGTTGATTTCCTTCGATTCGATATTCCAGCTGATGACTATAAGCATTGAAAGCAACCATCAAATTTTTGACAGTATCCTTCTCAGTAAAGATCACCCTGCCCATTGAAAAATCACCCCAATATGGAGAACCCTTTACATCAGGAAAAGAATTGGCCATTACAGGCATCCCATTACTAACATCTCTTAATAAACTTAACTGTGCGTATGAAGTATGAAACAACAACACGAACACAATACCTACTAGTAAACTTTTTACAACGTTCTTCATAACATTAAAATGGTTTAGTTATCAAAAAAGGCTGACATAAATGCCAGCCTTTTATTAAACCAAATATACCTTAATTTTTAATTTTGCGCAATACTAATTCCCACTTTTTTGTATCTCTCAGAAGGTTGGATAGTATTATTACCTTCAAGTTCAAGAACAAGTACTCTTGATCCGGAAGTGGCACCAGGGTCTAATATCTGAATGGTTACATCAGCAAAGCTAGAATTAGCAGGAATTACAGCGGTACCTGTTGCATTAAAGTGAGTTCCAGCGACAGCTGTTGATTCATCTTCAACTACGCGATAGGTAATCGTCTCATCATTCGCTCGTTGAGGAGCAACAAAATTAACTCTAAGCGTTACAGTACCGGAAGCTCTAGTGATCAGAGGATCTGCAGCAGCTCCAGTCGTAACCAAAGGAAATAATGGTCTAGGCTGTCTCGCCAATAGTGGATAAGTTCTACCAGCAGCAGGGTTATTTACTACGGTAGCATCCCACTCAACTAATGAGCCGTCCCATAAGGCTAAGTCTTGTTCTAAACAGGATGAGAAAAACAAGGCTACAACCATTGAAAATACACTAACTATTCTTTTCATATTCTTTATTTATTAATAGCCTCTATTTTGATTTAAGTTGACATTACCATCCACTTCTCTTTGAGGGATTGGAGGTAAGATTCTGAAATCATCAAAAGCAACATTTGCTTTAGGACCTCTTCCATATCTCTTCAAGTCGAAGAAACGCTGCCCTTCAAATGCAAACTCTTTAAATCTCTCCAACAAGATCTCGTTTAACAAAGCCTCACCAGTCAATTCAACAGGAGCTAAGCCTCTCAAACCTTTGAAAGCGTTCAATTCAGCAAGAGCATCTGTTACATTACCAAGATGGAAATTAGCCTCAGCTCTATTCAAATGCATTTCAGATTTTCTAATTACAGGAACGTTATCACCGTAGGCGAAACCATTTTTAGAAGCAAACTTGATACACTCAATCTGACGACCAGCACCTCTATTAGAATTACCAGTAGTATACAAGAAACCACGAACATCTTCATTTCTAGTAACATCCCAGTTATCATTGTTAGCACCTGGAACATTAGCTACCTGCACTTGAGTTAATCCGAAGAAACCGCGAACAGTTGGATTAGGGATAAAATCACCCCACCCACCTTGAGCGTTTTTGCTACCGCCAAGATTCAGAATGGTTGTAAAAGAAGACTGAAGTGACTCGTTTACACCAATTGATTCAGCAGCAATTGCGAAGCGAACTTCGAACATGGACTCAGGATGAATATCAACTCTCCAACCAGCAACATACGCTTCTCCACCAAGAACAGTACCAACACCTGAATTTAATGCAGTAGTTGATTCAGCAACAGCCTTAGTCCAATCACCTCTATATAGTGCTACTCTTGAAAGTAAAGCAGACGCAGCAGCAGAAGATCCAAACTGGGTACCTCTAGCCGTCAGCAAACGCTTAGCATCTTCCAAATCGCTGTAAACTTGATCATACACCTGATTAATTGTAGCACGCGGAGATTGTCTAGAAAAAGCAGCTTGAGAAGTAATTACACCTTCAAGTACCAATGGAACTCCACCTTCGTCAACTACACCAGGTGAATAGATTGCAGTAGGCATATATGCATATATTTTGATTAAGTCAAAATAATACAAACCTCTTAAAAATTTAGCTTCGCCTTCCCAACGGGCAAGTTGAGCAGCAGAAGCACCTGTAACACCTCGTGAAAGCGCATCCAAAATGAGATTAGCTTCATTGATAGCGAAATAGGAGTTTTGCCAATTACCGTGATGAGCTCCTGGATTGTTATTGAATTCGCCGATCAATCGACCTGAATTATTAGTAGTCTGACCTACATCAGCCAATGCATCGGATACAGCGAACATGTTTCTTCCATAATTCGCGGTAGATCTCAAACGTGCATACACTGAATTCAAAGCTGCATCAACACCATCCGGCGTATTTAAAGCTCCATCAGCATCTATAGATTGTCTTGGATCAATTAGCAAGGCGTCCTCACAAGAAGTGAGCAATAATGTACTTGCCAAGAAGAAGGACAAAACAATTTTAGTAATATAATTTATTCTTGTCATATCTAATATATTTTAGAATCCTATTTGAACACCGAACTGGATGTTTCTTGTCAATGGAGTAGCACCAGTTGCTGCACCCGCAAACTCAGGATCATATCCAGGATAGTCAGAGAATGTCAACAAGTTCAAGCCCTGTGCATATACTCTTGCTCTAGACAAACCTAAGCTTTTCAACATAGACGGCTTGAAGTTATAACCAAATGTCAACTGAGCTAATCGGATAAAATCAGCCTTTAATAGAGTAGCTGAACCAAAGTTTCTGCTTTGGCTTCTGAATTCATTAGCATTACCTGCTGCAGTAACAAACAAACGTGGCACGTGAGTGATTTGTCCAGGCTCAGTCCAACGAGCGTCATACACTTCTCTCAATCCATTTAAAGTCAAACGTGTTCCTAATTCATTTAAGAAGTTGAACTGACCATCAGATACCACAGCACCAAACTCATAAGTAAAGAAAGCTGTTACATCAAAACCTTTATAAGAGAAGGTATTGTTAAAACCACCGAAGTGAGTAGATAGGTTAGAACCCAAGTAAACCCTGTCAGCTGCTAACGGTAGATAAGTAATATTTCTATCGATATCAAACCACATTGGACGACCAGTAGCAGGGTTAACACCAGCAAATTCAGCTTGGAACCAAGAACCTGGAGCAGCAACTCCATCTGTACCAGGGTTACCTACTGGCTGACCAACTGCAAGACCTGGGTTTGCAGGAAGTGCGTCTAAACCATCATAAAGGCTGATGATTCTATTCCAAATTCTAGTAAAATTAAATGATGAAGTCCATTTGAAACCAGCTCTATCGATGTTCACAGTCGTAATTTCCAATTCAATACCTTTATTCTGCAATTCACCTACGTTATTGGAGATAGAACCAAAACCATTTGTCCAAAGAATTGGCTGATTCAACAAAAGATCCTTAGTTCTTCTATCAAATACATCGACAGCACCGGTAACCCTGTTTCCAAAGAAACCGTAGTCCAAACCAATATTTACGGTTTCGTTTGTTTCCCAACCTAACTCAAGGTTAGCAAGGGATGAAGGTCTGATACCAGCCTGTCCACTATAGTTTCCAGCACCGCCATATAAACCTCTTGCAGCAAAGTTACCAATTTGGTCATTACCTGTACGACCCCAAGAAGCTCTTAACTTTAAGTCTGAAACAGTCTCACTATCTTTTAGGAAACCTTCTTCAACGATATTCCAACCACCTCGAACAGATGGGAATAAACCAAATCTGTTGTTAGCACCGAAACGGGAAGATCCGTCGTAGCGGGCTGTGGCAGTAAATAAATACTTTTTCTTGTAATCATAGTTAGCAGATCCAAAGAAACCTATTCTTCTATAACCTGTCCAGAAACCAGTGATAGACTCAGGAGTCGCCGCAGACTGAATAGTTCTAAATTGGAATGTTGGGAAACCAATACCAGCACCTGAAATACCTTCTCTTGTTTCAGAAAGAAATTCACCCCCTACTAATGCAGATACATTATGAACATTATTAAAAGTTTTATTCCAGTTCAATGTCTGAGTAGTGATGAAACGAGTTCTCCAGTCGGACTGTACAGAATTACGCCCTTGTACACCAGCTCCGTCCGGAGTACGTGGATCGAGATATCTATCTCCTTGTAATAATCTGTAATCCAATCCATAGAGGGATCTAAAGGTTATGTTATCGGCGATTTTGTAGTTAGCTACAATATTACCCACAACCGTATTAGTTCTCTGCAAACCTGTATTAAACTCATTCACAAGAGCTACATTCTGGCCTAATGTACCGAAGATCGCTGTATTAAATGAACCATCTTCATTCCTGATAGGATTGTGAGGTAGGATTGCTGAAGAAGAGAATTGAGGAGAACCTAAGAACGCTCCATCAACCGCAAACGGTACATTCTGCTGGAATGTAGATAGGTTTAATGAAGTTTCAATATTTAAACGCTGATTGGCTTGATGACTCAAAGCCACTCTAACAGTTCCTCTTTCAAAATCCACTGGTCGGAAAGATGCCTCTTGGTAGTTGTAAGAACCAGAGATGAAAAATGTAGTCTTAGCATCACCTCCAGAAACAGAAAGTTCATAATTCTGAAGATTTCCTCTACCCATCAATTCTCTCTGCCAATCATAAGATTGCAAACCATTTCCGATCGCATCTAACTGATCATTGGTGAGTGATTGCCAATCGGCTGGACGGCGGCCCATGTTTAACAAAGCCGTTGCACGAGGAGTCGCAGCACCACCATTTGTCAAAGCTTCAGTTCTCATATTATACCATTCTGGTCCATTCATGACATCCAAAAACTTGATTGGTTGAGTTTCTCCGGCAAATGCATTGAATTCAAATCTTGCTTTCCCTTGCTTACCTCTTTTGGTAGTAATGATAACAACACCATTAGCTGCCTGAGAACCGTAGATCGCAGCGGAAGCAGCATCCTTCAAGATCTCCATAGACTCGATATCATTAGGGTTTAAAAACGCTAATGGATTGGATTGCGTAAAGTTAGCATTGGAGGTGTTGTTCATCTGAACACCATCGATGATAAATAATGGCTCGTTACCAGCGTTGATAGAACCCACACCACGAATACGGATGTTTACGGCACCACCTGGTAGACCGTTGTTAGATCTTACCTGTACACCAGCAGCACGACCTTGCAAGGCACGGTCAAAAGACTGTAATGGTAGGTTTTCGATCAATTCACCTTTTACAGATGAAACCGCACCAGTCACCTCTCTCTTAGGCTGAACACCATAACCTGTTACTACAAACTCTTCCAAGTTTCTAGTATCCGGCTGTAAGACGGCATTGACCTGAGAACGGTTACCGATAGTTAGTTCTTGGGTTGTGGAACCCACGAAGCTAAACACAAGCACATTGCTGCCTTGTGGAACGTTTAGTGAATACTTACCGTCTAAGTCGGTAGCAGTACCAATAGTGGTACCTTTCACTATGACTGAAGCGCCTGGAATTGGCATGCCATCCTCACCGGATGTTACCGTTCCAGTCACTACACGACCTTGTGCAAACGCCGAAGCAGTAGCAAACAAGAGCGCAAGTCCTAGAAGTAAAACTTTCCTCATAATTAGTTTTTTTGGTTTAACGATGCCTCAATTTTATCTATTAAGTTGATATTATGCAAAACCATTCGAAAAATTTCCACTTAGATGTACGTGTATTGATTTCAAGAAAATTCGGATTTAACCCTTACAGTAAAATTAAATTTGTCTTTTTACTTAAAAATAGAAGACTAAAAACTTCTTAAAAACATATAGACCTGTTATGGAAAAGATAATTTTTTTTTATGATTATCCGCAATCATGCCAGTATGGATAAATAGAAGCAATGATGAGCCTGTCAAATAGTTTTTGACCGAAATATCTTCTGTTGAGCTTATAACAGAATTCATCAAGATAGTTCTGCATCATCCTTTCTGATA